>DATBLU010000179.1:0-7223 GCA_036555205.1 Candidatus Deferrimicrobiaceae bacterium | reverse complement strand
TGTACCTGTACCCGGGAAGGATCGACGAATCGATGATCGATCTCCTGGCGTCGGAAAAGAAGGTCTGCCGCTACCTGGACATTCCCGTCCAGCACATCGACGCCGGAGTTCTCGCAAGGATGGGAAGACGTTATTCGCCGGACGACGTCCGCGAGCTGGTCGCCCGGCTGCGGGCGCGGCTTCCGGGGATCTTCCTGCGGACCTCCCTTATCGTCGGATTTCCCGGCGAGACGGCGAAGGCGTTCGACGCTCTGCTCCGCTTCGTTCACGAGACGCGGTGGGACTACCTGGGGGTCTTCCCGTATTCACGCGAGGACGGGACGCCGGCCTACCCGATGCGTCCCCAGGTGCCGGAGGCGGTGAAGCGGGAGCGCGCGCGCATCGTTCAGAGCGCCCAGGCGGACATACTTGCCGGCAGAAACGCAGCCATGTCGGGCGAAATAGTGGAGGTTCTTGTCGAAAAGACGATAGGCCGGGGGCGCGCGGTGGGGCGCCACCGTGGGCAGGCGCCGGAAGTGGACGGGAACGTCTTCCTGGCAGGTTACGCCGGGCCCCCGGGCCGATTGTGCCGGTCGCTGGTAACCGGGTCGCGCGAATGGGACCTGTTCGCAAGACCGGTCGGTAAAACAGGTTGACACCGGGGCGACTCCGGTTATACTAACGTAATTTTCCGATCCAAGTGGGGGTCAAAAGGCCCATGAAATCGATAAAGGATATGCTGCTTCGCATGCGCGAGGATCTCGTCAAGGAAATTGCGCGCAGGACAAAAGCGACCACCGAGGGAACCCTGCCCGACATCGGGGACATCCTGGACTCGGTCTCCGAAGAGCGTACTCGCGAGCTGGACATGATTCTCACCGATCGCGAGAAGAAGAAGCTGAACCAGATCGACGACTCGCTCGACCGTATCGAGGACGGCACGTACGGCATGTGCGAGGAGTGCAGCGTAAAGATCCCCAAGGGGCGGCTGAAGGTCATGCCGTTCGCCAAGTATTGCGTGGAGTGCCAGGAGAAGCTGGAGCGCGAGGAGAAGTACCTGCGCGAAGAGCCCGAAGAGGGGATTAAAAAGGTCCCGGCCGGCGAGGTCGAGGAGTAAGGCCCCGCCCCAAGCCGCCATATCCGGTCATTCCTGCGATTTTTCCCTCCTGTAGGACGCTACTCCCTCATTGTGTTCCTGGAGAGTCCTCGAGAACCTGTGGGATCCGTCGTTCCTCGAAACGAAATAAAGGTAATCCGTGTCGGCCGGGAATGCTGCGGCCTTTAAGGCCGAGGCTCCCGGATTGGCGATCGGCCCGGGTGGGAGCCCCCTGTTAAGGTAGGTATTGTAAGGCGACGGCGTCTGCAGGTCTTTTTTCGTCAGTTCCTCGCCGAAGCGCCTGAAGCCGTAGATGACCGTCGGGTCCATCTGGAGCGGCATCCCAAGCGCCAGGCGCCTCCGGATGACCGCCGAAACCAGCGGCATCTCGTCATCGACCCCGGTCTCCTTTTCGATTATCGAGGCGATCGTCACGAGCTCCAGCAGCGAAAAACCCGCCTCCCGGGCCTTGTTTTCCCATTCGGGCAGGAATTTACGGCGGAACTGGCGGGCCATGATCTCCAATATATCCTCGGCGGACATCGCCTTCTCGAGCAGGTACGTCTCCGGGAAGAGGAATCCCTCCGCAGTTGCCCCGGGGATTCCCATCCTGCGCAGCACATGTGCGGACGCGGCGGTTTCCAGGAAATTCTTCGGTTCGACAAGCTCCAGGTCCCCCAGGATCTTTGCGATATCGTACAGGTTCGACCCCTCCGGGATCGTCACGGAATATCGGGTGACCTCGCCCTGAAATAATTTTCTCCAGACCTCCACCGCCGAAGGGGGCTCCGGAAAAGAATATTCGCCGAATTTAAGCCGCTTTCCAGTCATGGTTCCCAGTATCAGCATTCTGAAGACAAGGGGGTGCTGCAGGACCTTCCCATTCGACAGCAGGCGGGCGACCTCCGGAGAAGTGCTTCCTTTCGGAACTATCACCTTCACCGGCCGCCAATCCCCCGAGGGCGGGGTGTCCATGAGCAGGAATGCGAACAGTGACGCCGTCGCAAGCAAAAGGACGAGGGCGACCTTGAGTTTCTGGGATGGCATGGCGGGAATTACTTCCGGTTCCGGGCGTCCAGTGCGGATTGCAGGAGAAAGGCGGCTGCCAGGCTGTCGCGAATCTCCTTGCGTTTTTCGCGTCTCACCCCGGCCTCGACGAGGTGCCGTTCCGCCTGGACGGTGGTGAACCGCTCGTCCCACGGGACGACCGGGAGCCCGAGACGTTCGTGGACCTTGGCGCCGAAAGCCCTGGCCTTCGCCGCCTGGGTGCCTTCCGTACCGCCGGAGAGGAGGGGCAGGCCTATCAGCACGGTATCCACTCCGTACTCGCCCGCCACGGCGGCGATGGCCTCGATGTCCCTGCGGTCCCCTTCCCGCCGTATCGCCGGAAGCTGCTGGGCGGTTATCCCCAAAGGATCGGAAACGGCCACGCCGATGCGATGGCTTCCGAAGTCGAGCGCCAACACCCTGCCCTTGACCCTGTCCATGGAACGCCTCCCTTAAGACAGAGTTTACGTTTCCGGCGGTTGGACCGTCAATCGCCGCGAACGGCCCATTGGATTGACGAACGGGCCGGCGTCCGGTAAGACTATACGAATTGCGGAGGTTGAATGCCGGGTACGATCACCGACGTGGCGGGCATCCTGCTGGGGCACGAGCACGATTTCGCCAGGGGGTCGGGAGTCACGGTCCTGCGGTTTCCCCAAGGGGCCGTCGGGACGGCAGATATCCGCGGCGAGGCGGCGGGAACCCGGCAGATGGATTCCCTGCTGCGCCCGCATCCTGCCGGCCGGATGCATGCCCTCGTCCTTGCGGGCGGGAGCGCATACGGGCTAGACGCCGCCGCAGGCGTGATGCGCTTTCTGGAAGAGGCCGGCGTGGGTTTTCCGACCCCGGGAGGCGTTGTTCCGATAGTTCCGACCGCCGTGATATACGACCTGGGCTTCGGCGATCCCTCGTTCCGCCCGACGCCTGAAATGGGGCACGCGGCCGCATCCAGGGCGTCGTCCGCTCCGCCCGCGCGAGGGTCGGTCGGGGCGGGTGCCGGAGCCACGGTTGGCAAGGCGTTCGGCATCGGCCGCGCGATGAAGGGCGGATTCGGGACCGCCAGCGAGGGGGGCGGCGGATCGATCGCGGGCGCCTGTGCGGTCGTGAACGCCTTCGGAGACGTGGTCGACCCGCAAACCGGCGAATGGATAGCGGGCGCCCGGGAGGAGGATTTGAAACGGCCCGCCTGGACCGAGAAGCGGTTCCGGGAGGGATTCCGGCGGGAGCCGTTCTCCCAGGGGAACACGACGCTGGCCGCGGTCGCCGTCGCCGAACGTCTATCGCGGGAGGAGCTCATGGCCGTCGCGCGCATGGCGCACGGCGCGCTGTCCAGGGCCATACGCCCGGTGCACACGCCGATGGACGGGGACATCGTCGTCGCGCTCTCGACCGGTCTTTCGGAGCGGAGGGGAAACGTGATGCAGGCGGCCATGCTGGGAGCGCGCGCGCTCGAGAAGGCCGTGATGGACGCCGTCCGGAGCGCCGCCGGGACCCCGGCCGTGCCTTCGGCGAGCGATCTGCATGGGAAGGGAGGGGAGAGCGGTGATCGAACGGATTGAGGAAATCCTTCGGGGGCTTCAGTCGGACCCTTCGCCGTCGGTGCGCGAGGCCGCTTCCGCCTCGCTTGACCGTCTGCGCGCGAAGCGCTCCGTGGATTCCCTGCTGAACACGCTTCAGACGGGAACCCTTGAGGAGCGGATGAGGGTCGTTTTCTCCGCCGAGGACATAGGAGGGTCGGAAGGGGTCACCCTCGCGATCGCGGCATTGAACGACAGCGAGTCGGAAGTCCGGGGGGCCGCCGCCCGCGTGCTCGCCTTTTCGCCGGCCGTGCCGGTCCTGAAAGCTCTCGTGGAGCGGCTTCCGAAGGAGGAGGGCTACGTGCTGGGGAACATCCTGGAGACGCTTGGGAGGTCCCGCAGAAAAGAGCTTGCCCCCGTCATCGGCAAATACCTGGGGCACTCCGATCCGGAAGTCGCCGCCAAGGCCGTGGAGGCGTATGCGCTCCTGGCGGAAAAATCCGGGTGGGAGAAGATCCTTGCGCAGGCACGCTCGGGGCACGAGGCCGTGCGGGTCGCCGCGGCCCGCGCCCTGTCGGAGTGGAGCGCCGGAGACTCCCCTTAAGGCCTAGGGCTGAGCGGGCGCAATCGCAGCGAACACCGCCCCCGTAGAGGCGGACGGATGGAACTGCGGATTCACCGCCCCCAGGATTGTCCGGCGCGGCGACTTGGTGCTCCCGTCGGTTTCGCCCAGGTCCACCTGTTCCGGGCGCGGCAGCGGGTCCCCGTTGCGGTCGAACAGGATCACCACCTTCTGGACCCCCTGCCCCGGCGCCCCCTGCCCGGAAACAACCCCGATCTCCATTGTGTTCAGACGAACCATGGTCCCGACGGGATAGTTTCCCATGGTTTTTGAGAAAATCCCCACGACCTCCGGATCCATGGACTTGCCTGCGACCTTGGTCATGATCTCCAGCGCCTGCTGCGGGTAACGCGCCTTCTGGTACGACCTCATCGTCGTCAGCGCGTCGTAGCAGTCGGCCACCGGAATGATATTGGAATTGGGGTGCATGCGGTAATCCGGTTCCGGTTTCGGATACCCGGCCCTGTCGTACCTCATGTGGTGCTCGCGGACCATGTACGCCGAGGCGGGGCGGATATGGGACATCTTCCCCAGGAGAACGAATCCTTCCTCCGGGTGCTTCTTGATCTCCTCGAACTCAACCGGGGTCAGCGTGCTCGGCTTCCGGATGAGGGCCAGGGCGAGCTGGGTCTTTCCGATGTCGTGTAAAAGGCCGGCGACTCCCACGTCGACCTTGTCCTGCGAGGGCAGGTTCAAGGCGTCGGCAAGGGCAAGCGACAGCACGGCCACGTTCACGGAGTGGTTGTACGTGTACTCGTCGTAATTCTTTATGAGGGTCAGCGCAAGCATGGCGTCCCGGTTCCGCGTGAGCATGCTGCTCATGTCCTTCACGACGCGCTCCGATTCGGCGCCCGAAGGGATCCGCCCGAGCCTTACGTCCCGCAGGACCGATACCACCACCGAGACCGCGTTGTCGTAGAGCTCGCGGGCCGCCGCATGGTCGTCCTCGTCGCTGTCCTCGACCGGCTTAACGCGTATGAAAGTTACGCCCGCCTGCGCGAGCAGATCCTGGATCCTGTTCGCCGAAAGCCCCTGCTCCTTCGTTTCGTGGAGGAAACGGACGAAGCCGTCGATGTCTCCGGTCGTGAGCCTCTTGTCGAAGATGATGGCCGGAACCCCGATCCGGGAAAGACGTTCCATGAAGAACTCGAGCGAGGTGTTGAGGCTGAAGATAGGAACCCCCTCGAAGACCAGCGTGCCGTCCGTGATGGCGAGGACGAGCTCGGACTGGTCTCCGAAGAGCAGGAGGATGTCCTTGTGAACCTTCTCGACGGGGGTACGGACGAGCGGATGCGAGGCGGGGTAAAGCCCGCGGTTCTTCAGGGAAGTTCCCAGTGCCCGGATAAGTCCGGTGATCAGCAATTCCTGGTCGCGCCGGTTCATCTTCCCTCCTCTAGGTTCGCCTGAGGATCCTCTCGGCTTCCGCTCTGAGGTATTTCTCCGGGGCCTTGGCGGCTCTTTCGAGCGCCTCTTCCGCCTTCGCCCCGCTGATCTTTGAGATGCTCCTCAGCGCGTGGGATTTCATGCCCCGGAACTTTTTCGTCTCCCAGACGGCCGTGGCGCGGATGATCTCTTCGAGCGCCGTGACCGCCTCGTCGGTGCCGATGGCCCGCAGCGAATCGATCGCCTCGTGCGCAAGCCGGTAGTTGGGGAACAGGAACTGCTTGTGAACGGCCCGCCGGTAAAGGGTCAGCACGGCCTCGGACTCCTTCTTGGAGGACATCGCGGCGGTTGCGGTCAGCGCTACCGTCTCCTCGGGGAAGAAGCAAAGCTCGCTGAGCGACATGACGGCGGACGGGTGAGGAAGCTTCGAGAGCGCCTTGATCGCCTCCTTCTTGACGCGAAGGTCGGGGTGCGAAAGCGCCGTGGCCACGTGAGGCGCGAGATCGGGAAGCCCCAGGCTGCCCAAGATCGTCACCATGTTGCGGACCATGAACCACCTGGAGTCGTTCAGGTTCTCCAGGATGGCCGGGACCGACGGCCTGCCGATCCTGACCACGATCTCCACGATGGATTTCCGAACGAGAAGGTCCTCCTCGTCCGCTAGCGCCCGGAGAAGCGGCTTGACGGCCCGGTCCTCGAACGCCACCAGGACGGTCTCCACTTCCTTGCGGCCCCTTCCGGCCTTGTCACTCAGGAGGTGGATATAGTGAGAGACCAGATCGTCGGTGGCCATCTCCTTTATCCCGAGGCGCGCGAGGTTTGCGATCTCCGCGTTCTGCATCGGCGGGCGCTCGATGTGGGCCGCGAAGATCATGAGCGCGCGGGAAGCGTATTCGATCTTCCGGTCCATGCGCTCGCCGAAAAGGGCCCGCGTGAGGGCGATCAGGTGATCGCGATACGCCGTCGCGTCGGTCTCCTTCTCGATGAGGCCGAGAAGATCGTCGATCGTCAGCTCTTCCGGCGCCACGTTCTCCAGCCCCAGGGACGCGTCATCGCCCGTCTCCGCGATTTCGGCGCTTTCGTCCGCCGGGGGCTCCTCCTCCGTCTTCATCATCTCCGTGAGTCCCATGTAGTCGACGCGGTTCGCCCAGATGCGGGAAACCTTCTCCCGGATCATCGCCCTCTCGATGCCGCCTTCGTCCTGGATCTGCTGGATGTCGCGATTGAGTATCCCCAGGAACGAGATCATCTCGTTCGACTTGAGGTTCGGCAGGAAGATGATCTTGCTGGCGCGGCGCAGGTAAAGCTCGCGGTTCAGGTCCCCTACAGCCTTGCTCGGAGCGGGGATCGGGGTTTCCCTGTAGAGCAGCGCGCTCTTGGTCACGTCTATTTCGAGCCCGGACTCCGGCAGCGGGATCTCTTCGAAGTTTGCGACTATCTTTGAAATGGCCTGGATGAGCGCCGGGTGTCCGGGGGGGTAGAAGCCGACGCTTTTCAACCCCTTGGCGAGCTCGGTGACCGCCTTCGATATTCGCTGTATGTGGTCGCCTTCAGACATTTCCGCCGCGCGGGTTACCCT
>DATBLU010000145.1:0-2993 GCA_036555205.1 Candidatus Deferrimicrobiaceae bacterium | reverse complement strand
GTCGACGACCGGGGGAACGTTCAAGTCGCTGTTATTTTCCTTCCCGTCCCGGATGTACGTGTCGAAGCCGAAGTGCAACGTCTTGTACGGCTGGATGTCC
The DNA here is from genome assembly GCA_036555205.1 of Candidatus Deferrimicrobiaceae bacterium. GTDB lineage: Bacteria > Desulfobacterota > Deferrimicrobia > Deferrimicrobiales > Deferrimicrobiaceae > FEB-35. The sequence goes on along the minus strand of DATBLU010000145.1, from coordinate 2,893 downwards.
GTGGACGGGATCCAGATCTGCGTGGACGGCGTCGCCGTCGCGGTCCCGGCGGAGACGGCACACGACAGGGCGGTCGAAAACACGATCCGGAAAATTCTGCGGAGCAGAGCGTCGGCTTTCATCGGTTCCTCCTGTTTGTCAGACCCATCTTTTTCGGTTCATTCCGTCTTCGAACATCATCTTTTTGGCTTTTCCTGCATCGTCAAGATCAACAAATCCTCGTTGGTCACCCCTGCACCCTCGTATTTGACGGTAATGGCGGAGTGATTCACGTTCCAGGTCACCTCCCTCATCACCACGATGAATTCGGTAACGTAATCGACTTTGCGGACGGTCGGGTCCCCGTACCTCTCCCTCAATCTGCCGTTGATCTTGTCGAAAGCGGTTTCCGCCCTTGTCACCAGGGTCCTGGGACCGATTCTCGAATGCAATACCGCCCTGATCTGATAAAAATGGTCTCCCTTGAACCAGTATTCTATGGAATCGAACCTCACATTCTCTATATCTGCGTGCTCCACACTGCGGACATACACTTTCCACGGTTCTTCCTTGCTGCTGGAAATCACGTACCTATCAAAACCCAAATCCGGATATGTCTTCGATGCCTGGTCGATGGGGGTTCCCCATTTCAATTCCCGGAACCCGTCGATGTCCATCCCCTTTTGAACCGTTCGCTGCGCAAGCCCGGTCGTTTCCAACACCAAGAGGATCGCGATCATCGTCAAGCACCCGAAGATCGGGGTGCGGAACTCGCCCCGGATTTTCGCATTCCTCGCCATTCGCACCGTCCCTCGACCTTCGGGAACGCAAAGGTCATGCCCGGTGCTGTTTTCATGCAACCAGCCGGAATCACAGGACAATTTTGTCATGACGGCTCGCCGGCTCTTTGCTTATTGCAAGGAAAATTCCAACGTGACCATTGCAGAATGCAAGGGAGGTGGAGGTGCGTTAAATGCCGTACTGCTTCCGGCGGCGCCAAAGCGTCGCCTGGTCTATGCCGAGGGTGTCGGCGGCCTCCTGCAGCGATTTCGATGAGGCCAGCACACGGCGGATGTGCTCCTCCTCGATCCGCTCCAGGCGGACCGGGGACCCCACCTTCGGCGGGACGTCCCGGGTCGCCCCGGTTGCGGGAAGGAACTCGGTTCCGATGCGTTCGGAGGCGCAAAGGATGGACGCCCGCTCAACGACGTTTCGAAGTTCCCGGAGGTTCCCCGGCCAGGGATACGCCAGGAGCGCTTCCCGTGCCTCCTCGCTGAACCCGAGAAACCGCCTGTGATGTATGCGGCCGTAGAACGCAAGGAGGCGTTCCGCGATGTGCGGAATGTCCTCGATCCGGTCTCGCAGGGCCGGCATTTCGATCTGTATGACGTTCAGCCGATAGAGAAGATCTTCCCGGAACCTGCCTTCGCGGACCGCCTTCTCCAGGTCTGTATTCGTGGCGGAGAGAATGCGCACGTCCGCTTTCCGGGTCGCGGAGTCCCCGACGCGCTCGTAATCCCGATCCTGCAGGAACCGCAGAAGTTTGGGCTGGAGCGACAGGGGGAGGTCCCCGATCTCGTCCAGGAGAAGGGTGCCCCCCTCGCAGGCCGCGATGCGGCCGGGGTTGTCGCGGACGGCCCCGGTGAAAGCCCCCTTGACGTGTCCGAACAGCTCGCTCTCCAGCAGTTCGGGGGAAAGCGACGGGCATGAAATAACGGCGAACGGCTTTTCGGCACGCGGGCTCCAGCCATGGATCGCGCGGGCAAGGACTGTTTTCCCCGTTCCGCTCTCTCCCCGCAGAAGGACGGTCGCCCCCGTCGGCGCGACCTGCCGGGCCAGGTTGAGCGCCCTCTGCATGGAGGGGCTTTCGCTGAAAAAGTCCGCCTCGGGCGCGGCTCTGCCCAGGGCCTCCTGGAGGGCGGCGATCTTCTGCTCCATCGACCGCACTTCGGCCATCTTGCGGACGGCGAGGGTCACCTGGGCAGGCGTGAACGGCTTCGGGATGTAATCGGTCGCTCCCCGCCTCATGGCCTCCACCGCGGTGTCTATCGAGGCGTAGGCGGTGATGACGATGATCTTCAGCCAAGGGGAAGATGCCAGCAGCGCCGGGATCAGGTCCAGGCCGCTCGCGGTGCCCAGCCGAAGGTCCACGAAGGCAAGGTCGAAGGAGCGCCCGGAACTTTCCGTGACGGCGTCCTGGAAATTCCCGACGGATACCACGTGGTGCCCCTCGGTCTCCAGGCATACGGTAAGCGTCTTGCGGATGTTCGCCTCGTCGTCGACGACGAGGATGTGCAGCGGCGGGATCGACGCGGTCGCACTTCCCATACTGCTCTTGTAACAAAAAAGGGGAATCCGGCGCAAACCGTATTCCCCCTATACCGCGATCAGTTCCTGGTCCTCCCGGATCCTGCACTCCCGGCACCTCAAGGCGTATCCTTTACGGATCTTGAGGGCCATGATGTATTTCCGGACGCCGCAATGGGCGCATTGGCACATGTAGTGCGTCCGGTGCCTCAATTCCACCTCGTACAGCACCCGCCATGTCCCGACGGTCCTACCCGAATAATCGCCGGTAGGAGAATCTTTCCGCAACGCGCTCACCCCTTATGCCTCGAGGTTTATTTCCGAGTATGCCCTGGACGCCCGCCTCGCCACCTTGGTGCGGTGCGCAGCGCGCGATACCTCCCGCGCCACGGCCGGGGAAACCTTCCGGTTGAACACCGAAGGGATGACGTAGTCCTCGGAGAGCTCCTCCTTGCCGACGCACGAGGCGATCGCGTACGCCGCCGCAAGCTTCATCTCCTCGTTGATCGTCACCGCGCGGGAGTCCAGGGCCCCGCGGAAGATACCGGGGAAGCACAGCACGTTGTTTATCTGGTTCGGGTAGTCCGAGCGGCCGGTCGCCATGATC
>DATBLU010000144.1:0-17888 GCA_036555205.1 Candidatus Deferrimicrobiaceae bacterium | reverse complement strand
TGCCGCGAGATCCGGGCGGCGGCGGGGAAAGGGCGCCCGTCGCCCCTTATCGCCATCGACCAGGAAGGCGGCAGGGTCACGAGGCTCAAGGATCCCGGGTTCACGCGGTTTCCTCCGGCACGAAGCTACTCCCTATTCTGCTGCCACGCGGAGCGGGCCGCCGAGGCGGCCGGCGCCGTCCTGGCCGAGGAGCTGTCCGCCGTGGGGATCGACGTCAACTTCGCTCCCGTCCTGGACGTAGACAGCAATCCGCACAACCCCGTGATAGGCGACAGGGCGCTCGGCAGCGACCGCGCGACCGTCGCGCGGCTAGGGATAGCGTTCTTTCGAGGCTCCCTTTCCCGCGGCGTGCTTCCCGTCGGGAAGCACTTCCCCGGCCACGGCGGCACCGACGCCGACTCGCACGAAGTGCTGCCGGTCGTTCGCAGGTCGAGGAAGGCGCTCCTGGCCCGCGAGATCTTTCCTTTCGCCGAAGCGGTGCGGGCTGGGATCCCCGCCCTGATGACCGCGCACGTTCTCTACCCCGCGCTGGACCGGGAAGCCCCGGCCACCCTGTCGGGCAGGATCCTTACCGGCCTCCTGCGGGAGAAGCTGTCGTTCCGCGGGGTGGTGTTCTCCGACGCGCTGGAAATGAAGGCGATCTCGCGCGATTACGGAGCCGGCAAGGCCGCCGTGATGGCGATTACGGCCGGTTGCGACGCCGTCCTGGTGTGCCGGGGGGAAACGGAGCAGGCGGAAGCCGCGGAAGCGCTGGCACGCGAATGGCGCGACAGCGCCGCGTTCCGGAGGATAACGTCGGCCGCTAACCGCCGGGTCGCCCGCTATCGGGCGATGCTGCCGGCTCCGGGGGTGCGACGGGCGTCCCTTCGGTCGGTGGGGACGAAGGGGCATCGGGCTCTCGCGGAGCTTCTTTCGGAGCGCTGGGAAAGTAGCCTGAAAACATCCTGGGACGATAGATCGCGTAGTATTGGAGAACGTTGAAGAACACCCTCCGCAGGTAAAAGCGGGTCTCCCGGTACTTCACGTTTTCGAGGAATAGCGCCGGGTCCCCGCCCGATTCCGCCCACCACTTCGCCACTGCCGACTCGCCTGCGTTGTAGGCGGCCACCGCGCGCAGGTAATCTCCGCCGTATTCCCGTACGAGGCGCGACAGGTACGCTGCTCCGAGCGCGATATTGGTCCGCGGCCTGAGCAGGTCCCTCCGGCGCGGCTTGGGCACTTTCTCTTTCCTGGCGACTTCGGCGGCGGTGCGCGGCATCAGCTGCATGAGCCCCACCGCGCCTGCCGGCGACAGGGCGTTGAACTGGAACTGCGATTCCTGGCGGATGATCGAGTGGAGCACAAGCGGATCGATCCCGGACTTCTTCCGGTCGCAGTCCCCCACGTAATCGGGAGCCAGGGGGTACTGGATCCGGTCGATCAGTTCCACGGTGCCCGGATCGTTGGCCACGTTCGACGTTTCCCGGATGGCTCCCCGCAGGTCTCCCGCCAGGTAGCGGACAAGGCCGGGCGTCCCGCCGTCGGCAAGGCCGATCGCATCGCGGATGGCGGCACGCCCGATGGCGCCTGCCTCCATGACCGCATATTCCGGGATTCCCAGGGTTATAAGCCGCTCCGCCCGTCGGATCTTTTCCGCGTCCTCCTTGCTCCACCCCGCCTTGCGGACCTTTTCCCATAGTTTTTCCTTCTCCCGCCCGCACGCGGCGGTTTCGCCGCTGGAGGGAGCCTTGAGCATCCTGTAAGGATCCTTCCCGGCGAACCTGGCGGCGAACAGGGCGTACGGGCCGGCTCCCGGGTCCGCCGACAGGAGGGACAGGATCATCGCCCCCTCGTCTTGACGCCCCGATTCGGCGAGCGCCTTCGATTTCCAGTATGCGTGCCTGGCTTTTTCCACAGTGGAGAATCCGGTCTTCTCCCCCGCCTCGAAAAGCGGAATCGCCTCGGCGTACCGTTTCTGCCGGTAAATCCCGAAGGCGTGCCGGAAGATCGCCTCCTGCCTGATGGATTCGTCCCTGGCCTGCCGCAGCTTCCCGAAGGCGTCGATGGCGGCGGCAAAGTCTCCATCCTCTTCGGCGATCCAGGCAGCAAGGTACCTGGCGCGCTCCGCGGTGCCCTGCCGGACGGTCCCCTCCTCCGCGATCGCAGTCAGGGATTCCCGCGCTTCCTTCAGCAGCCCCGCCTTCCAGTCGACCCTCGCCCGCAGGAAGGCCAACTCGTTGCGGAACGCCTGAGGGGCGGCGGGCGCCGCATTGTCCAGCACGGCTTTCGAACCCGCGGTGTCTCCCAGCTTCCTCAGGAACTCGGCGTAATCGAGAAGGACGGTGTAATAATCGTCGGTTGCCGGAAATTTGCCGAGGGCCTCGGCGTAGACCGACTTTGCCTCACCGTTTTCCGACGCGCGCGACAGCGCCTTGGCGAACTTGCCGTGCAGTGCGATCGGGAAATTCCACTCATCCCACTTTCCCTCGCGCCGCCATTGCAGGAGCCGCTCCATGGAGAGGGCCGCCGCCTCCTGCGCCGTGTGTGCGGATAAGTTTTCCAGGTGCGCTTCCGCGGCCGCCGCCGACGGGCCCTCGGCTTCGAGCAGGCGGGCGGCGACGTATTCCTCTTCCGCCTTGTAGCCGTTGCCGGCCAGCTTCCCCCGCGAAAAACCGTAATAAGCCGATGCCGCCGCAAGGTCGTTGTCGACGGCGGCGGCATAGGCGATCGCATGGGAAAGATACGGAACGAGCGGGGAGCCCGGGAAGGAGGCGAACAGGTTGTCCAGCGCCGCCGCGGCGTCGCCGCGGTTCCCCTCGCGCGCCAGGGACAGTCCGGTGAAGTACACTACGTAATCGCCGAGGTCGAACTCGGCCGCAGGTATTTTCCGGAGCGCCGACCTCGCCTCCGGGTACTTCTCCTCGTACAGGAGAGACCATCCCTCCCTGAACGCCGCATCGTATGGGGACGAGGAAGCGACAATTGGGAGAGGGAGGGAAAGGATCAGTGCAACGACAACAGCCGGGAACCGCCAGGCTCGGGTCACGCGCGCCGGTGTCCTCCTCTGGGATACAATGATATTATCGCGATTATGCGTTACCGTGCACAAGGAATGGCGCGATGATGGAGATTTCGCTTTCAACGCACCTCTTCGTGTTCAACGACCTCGACGAAACGATCGCTTCCATGTTCGGACGTTTCGGATTTTCCTCCGCGGAACTTTGGGCGATGCCTCCGCACTTCCCGTACGGCGACACGGCGGAGGCCGACCGGATCGCCGACATCCTCGCCTCGAAGGGAGTGCGGATCGCAAGCGTCCATGCGCCGCTCTATCCCGATGTCAGGACCTACAGGAAGGACCGCTGGTTCTCCCTGTCATCGGGCGAGGAAGAACACCGCCTGGCTTCGGTGGCCGCGACCGCGAAGGCGGCGCGCTGGCTTTCGCACCGCGGCGGAGGGACGATGGTGGTGCACACCAACTTTCCCGCCGAGAAGTGGTACCCCCGCCGATGGGCCGCTTTCCTGTCGTCCCTTAACGAGCTGCTCGCGTCGGTGCCCGGGAACGTACGGTTCGCCGTGGAGAACACTCCCCTTCCTTCCGGGAGGGTGGAAGTCATTCTCGACATCGTGCATCGCCACGCTCCCGAGCGTGTCGGGCTCTGCCTCGACCTGGGGCACGCCAACATACAGGAAAACGTCCAAAACGCCATCCGCGCGGCGGGGGAGCGGCTGATTCACATCCACGCCTCCGACAACCATGCCGTAAACGACGACCATTTCGTCCCGGGGCGGGGATCGATAGCATGGGACCGGGCCGTCGGCGCATTGAGGGAGGTAGGATTCGACGGGGCATTCACCGTGGAACTGCGGGACTACACCCGGGGCGAGGGAGCGTTCTACAAGAATTACGAAGAGATCCTCGCCGAGTGCAGCGATGCCCTCGCCCGGGTTTTCGACGGGGGACGATAGCCCGATGCCCGCTCCGGTGGACGATCGGGCGGTCGAGGCGATACTTTCCGGCTACTTCGGGGCTCCCGCGCGGCTGTCCCGCGTCGCCGAGCTGGCCGGCGACGCATCGACCCGGCGTTATTACCGCATAAGCATGGCGCCGGGTTCGCCCTTGGCATCCATGGTCATGATGCTCTATCCCGAGGATGTCCCGCCGGGCGGAGAGCTGCCGTTCGTCAACGTGCACCGGTACCTGCGCAGGGCGGGAGTGCCCGTGCCGGAAATATATGTCGCCAAGCCGGAAAGCAGGCTCCTCTTCCTGGAGGACGCCGGCGACACCATGCTCGAAGACCGCGCAAAGGCCGCCCGGGACGAGGAGGACTACATCCCGCTCTACGAGCGATGCGTGGAGATCCTCGTGCGCATGCAGTGGGACGGGACCAGGGCACTGGACGGGAACGCCATCGCCTCCCGGCTCGCGTTCGACGTCGAGAAATTCGCCTGGGAGATCGACTTCTTCTTCGAGCACGCGGTCCGCGAATACGGCGGGATCGCGCTTTCCGATAAGGAGGAGCGCGCGATAGAAGACCTTTTCCTGCCGTTCCTTGAAGAGCTGGCGGCGCTGCCGCGCGTCCTTGCTCACCGCGACTACCACAGCCGCAACGTCATGGTCCTTCCGTCGGCCCCGGGGAGCAGGCCGGACCTGCGGATCCTCGACTTCCAGGACGCCAGGATGGGCGCCGCCTTCTACGATCTCTGCTCGCTGCTCCGGGACTCGTACGTCACGCTTCCGGAAAGGTCGGTAGAGCACCTCTGCTACGTCTACCGGCACGCTTCGACCGCGGGGCTCAAGGCTTTGCTCGGGGACGCCGCCGCCTTCCCGTGGCGCCTCGACGTGGCCGCGCTCCAGCGGAACGTGAAAGCGATCGGCACGTTCGGCAACCAGGCATGCAACCGCGGAAAGTCGTTCTATCTCCGATTCATCCCTCCCACGGTGGCGTACCTGGCAGCCAATTTCGAGCGGAATCCGCGGATGCGCCCGCTGTCCAGGAAGCTGCTCCCGATCCTTTCGGCGCTTGCCTCGAAGGCGGAGGCGGAGGCGCCGACATGAAAGGAATGATACTGGCCGCGGGGCACGGAACCCGCCTGCGTCCCCTCTCGTACGAGCTGCCCAAGCCGATCGTCCCGGTCCTGGGGCGTCCGCTGTGTTCCTACAACATGGAGTTTCTCTACCGCGCCGGAGTCAAGGAGTTCGTCCTGAACCTGCATCGCCAGCCCAAGCTCATACAGCAACGAGTCGGCGGTTGGGCGGGGAAGCGGATCGGCCTGCAATACACCGTCGAGCCGGAGATCCTGGGGACAGGCGGAGGGATCCGGAACGCCGGGAAGCTCCTTTCGGGCGGGACATTCGTCACAGCAAACTCCGACACCGTAGTCCGGTTCCCGTTCTCCGCCGCCCTCGACTTCCATCGCGGGAAACGGGCCTTGGCCACCCTGATCCTGTTCCCCGACCCGGAGAAGCGATACACGCCCGTGTGGGTGGACGGCGAGGGGCGGATCACCGGCTTCGGCAGCGATGCGGGAGGCGGCATCCGCTCGGGTTTCTACACGGGGTTCCAGATACTGGAGCCGGAACTGCTGGGCCGGATCCCCGCGGAGAAAGCCTCTTGCATCATCCGCGAGACGCACACGCCGCTGATCCGCGAAGGCGCTTCGATCTTCGGATACCTGTCATCGGGCTATTTCCGGGAATTCGGCTCGCCGGCAGATTACCTGAACGGGACGCTCGCGCTGCTTTCGGAGAAGAACCAAAGCGTCTACATATCCCCGAGGGCGAAAATCGCGCCCGGCGCGCGCATCGGGCCCGACGCCGTCGTAGAGGAGGACGCCTCCGTGGGAGAGGATGCGGTCGTAACCCGCGCAATTCTGTGGCCGGGCGCCGCCCTCGCGGCGGGGCAGGAGCTTTCGAGCGCAATCCTTACCCCCAGGCGGCGCGTCGCCATTTCCTGAGTCCGACTTCACCAAACGCACGTAATCCGGCTAATATCCCACAAGATTTGTCTTTTGATGAAACACGTTCAATCCACCGCTTGCTATTATCAGAACATCGTTATACCTTTTCCCCAGATAGGAAAGTCCGCGATGTAATCCGGGAGTCGTCGAGTGTCCCGTTTTTCCAAAGCGGCTATCCTCGGCCTTGCGACGGGAATCGCCGGCCTTGCCGCCGGCCTGCTTCCCTTCTGGATCGCCCTTGGGGAAAGCCTGGACCTGGAACTGCTGTTTCACATTAGGGGGCCAAGACCTCCACCCGGCGAGGTGCTTGTCGTCAGCATTGACAAGGCATCCGCGGACCGTTTCGGGCTGCCGAACGATCTGCGGAAATGGCCCCGTTCCCTTCACGCCGACCTCACCGACAAGCTGATCGCGGGCGGCGCATCGGTCATCGCCTTCGACATATTTTTCGAGGAGCCGCGCTCCGTGGGCGAGGACCGGATTTTCGCCGATGCCGTGGGAAGGGCGCGCAACGTGATCCTTTGCCAGCGGATGCAGGGAGGAACCGTGTCCCTGACCGACAAGGAAGGAGCCCCGGCCGCAGGCTTGAACATCGCGAAGACCGTCCCCTCGATTCGGCCCCTTTCCCGGGCCGCCGCCGCGCTGGCGCCCTTTCCGCTGCCCAAGACCCCATTGAAGGTGGACAGGGGCTGGACGTTCCGGACGGGGGCCGGAGAGACGCCGACGATGCCGATAGCGGCGTTACAGGTATTCGCGATGCCGGCATACGGAGATTTCCGAGCCCTTTTGGAGCGGGCGAGGAGGGATCATCCGGGCAGGCCGGCACTCGAAGGCGAAAGCCCTCCCGGCGCCGGCGGGATCGTGGCGGACATCAGGGAAACACGGAAGATCTTCGAGAGCGATCCCGCCATAGGCGAGCGGATGATGGATGAGCTCCGGAGGTCCCCCACGTTCCCCCCGGACCCTGCCAAACGGAAGCTGATCGCCTCGCTTGTCCGAATGTACCAGAGCGACGTGTCCAGGTGGCTTAATTTCTACGGCCCCCCGCGCACCGTGCGGACGATTCCTTATTACCGTTTCCTGGAAAAAACCGGAAGCGCCGCAGGCCCGGAGACGATCGATGTGAGAGGCAAGGCCGTTTTCGTGGGGTCCTCCGAATCATGGCAGCCGGAGCAGAAGGACGGGTTCTACACGGTCTTCTCCCGGCCGGACGGGCTTGACCTGTCCGGCGTCGAAATCGCGGCCACGGCGTTCGGAAACCTGCTGGAGGACCTGCCGGTGCGGCCCTTGGACCATCGCGCCCGCATCGCCCTTGTCTTCGCGTGGGGGCTGGCGATCGGCGCCCTCTGCCGTCTGCTTCCCCCGCTCCTCGCCGCGCTTGGAACGGCGGGGGCGTGCATCCTGTACCTCGCCGCCGTGGGGAGGCAATTCGCCGCCGCCGGCATCTGGTACCCGGTTACGATCCCGCTGTTCTTCCAGGCGCCCTTCGCGCTGGGGGCGACGGTGCTCTGGAACTACTTCGATTCGAACCGCGAGCGGAAAAACATACGCAAGGCGTTCGAGCATTACCTGCCCAACGACGTCGTGGACCAGCTGGCGAAAAACATCGCCGACCTCAAGGCGAGCAACCGTCTGGTCTACGGAATATGCCTCGCAACGGACGCCGAGCATTACACCTCCCTCGCGGAATCGATGGAACCGAAGGCGCTCGGCAGCTTCATGAACCGGTACTACGAGGAGGTATTCGCCCCGGTGCGGCGGCACGGCGGGGTCGTGTCGAACGTCATCGGGGATTCCATGCTGGCGCTCTGGGTGGCCGCCCACCCCGACCAGGCGTTGAAGGGCAGATCCTGCCTCGCCGCGCTCGACATCGCCGGCGCCATGCTGCGCTTCGACCCTTCCTCCCGCTCCGCCCCGCTTCGTACCCGCATCGGGCTTCATGCAGGGCATATCATGCTGGGCAATATCGGGGCCGCCGGCCACTACGAATACCGCCCCGTCGGGGACATCGTGAACACGGCTTCCAGGATCGAAGGACTGAACAAGCACCTGGGGACCAGGATCCTGGCGTCGGAGGAGGTCGCACACCACCTGGACAACTTCCTGACTCGCGAGGTCGGTAAATTCCTGTTGGCCGGGAAATCGAAGCCGGTCGTCGTCCATGAGCTCGTCTGCCGGCTGGAGGACTCGGACGAACCGCAGCGATTCGCGTGCCGGCGTTTCGGGGAAGCTCTCGAGGCGTTCCGCGGACGCCGGTGGGAGGAGGCGGAGAAGACGTTCCTGGAGGTAGCCGGCAGCCCCGATGGAGACGGGCCTTCGGGATTTCATATCGACCTGTGCGCGCTATACCGAAAAAATCCGCCCGATGAGTCGTGGGACGGGGCGGTCCGTATCGATAAAAAATAGCGTATCCAAGGGGGGGGAGATGAGAGACCATCGGAGGGCCCTGCCGCATGCGGTAGCGCTTTTTGTCTGGGTATTCGCGGCGGCCATGCTTCCCGGCGCGGAGGCCGCCGAGAGATGCGGCAAATGGGCGGCGAAAGTGGTCTCCGTGCAGGGGACCGTGCATGTCCAGGAGGCCGGCGAAACGCAGCCGCGTACTGCACTGTTCAAGCAGACGCTGTGCCCGGGCGACACCCTGCGTGTGTATGAGCGCGGCAGGGCGGACCTTCTTTTGCCTAACGAGACCCTCGTGCGCCTGGACCAGAACACGACGGTCAAGTTCTCCGACCCGGAGAAGGAGCGGCCCTCCATCGTCGACCTGATCATCGGGGCCGCTTATTTCATCAGCCGCACCCCGCGCAAGTTCAATGTCCACACCCCGTATGTGAACGCGGGGGTGGAGGGGACCGAATTCTTCGCATCGGTGGAAACCGGCAAGACGCTCCTGTCGGTATTCGAAGGGCGAGTGATCGCCTCCAACATGGAGGGCGGCCTTCTCCTCACGAGCGGCATGTCCGGCGTGGCGGAGGCCGGCAAGGCTCCGGTCCTGCGCATCGTGGCCCGTCCGCGCGATGCCGTGCAGTGGACGCTCTACTATCCTCCTGTCATCCCATCCCGGCCCGACTGGCAGGACGCGCCTTCGGACTGGCGCGTGCGGGCCTCGTACCTGCTCTCGGTGGGCCGGGTGGACGAGGCCGGGGCCGAAATAGGGGAAGCCCTCAAAAAAAACCACGGGGACAGCGACGCCCTTGCGCTGCAATCGATAATCGCGGTCGCGCAGAACGAGAAGGACATGGCGTTCGAATACGCGAGGAAATCGGTGCAGGCGGACCCGCAATCCGCTCCCGCGCGGATTGCGCTATCCTACGCGCTCCAGGCCCGCTTCGATCTCGCAGGCGCGACGGACAGCGTACGGGACGCGGTGAAAACCGATCCGGGCAACGCGCTTGCCTGGGCGCGGCTGGCGGAGCTTCGGATGTCCTTCGGCGACCTCGACGAAGCGCTCATCGCCGCCAGGAAGTCGGCCGGGCTTTCCCCCGGACTGGCGAGGGCGCAGACGGTGCTAGGCTACGCGTACCTGGCTCAGGTGAACACCAAGGCTTCCAAGGAGGCCTTCGGCAAGGCGATCGAGCTCGACCAGGCGGATCCGCTGCCGCGCATGGGCCTTGGGCTTGCGATGATCCGTGAGGGGGACCTCGCCGCCGGACGGGAATCGATCGAAATCGCAGCCAGCCTCGATCCGCAAAACTCCCTGATTCGAAGCTACCTGGGAAAGGCCTACTACGAAGAAAAGCGCGACAGGCCCGCATCCAGCCAGCTGGAAATGGCCAAAGCGCTCGACCCGAGCGATCCGACCCCCTGGTTCTACGACGCTATCCGGAAGCAGACCTTGAACCGGCCGGTGGAGGCTCTGCAGGACCTGCAGCGGTCGATCTCCCTGAACGGCAACCGGGCGGTCTACCGTTCCCGGCTGCTTCTGGACGAAGACCTTGCGGCCCGGAGCGCAAGCCTCGGGCGGATCTACGACGACCTGGGGTTCCGGCATCTGGCCCTGGCGGAGGGGTGGAAATCTGTCAATACCGACCCCGCAAACTACTCTGCGCACCGGTTCCTGGCCGACTCCTACTCCGCGCTGCCCCGGCACGAGATCGCCCGGGTGAGCGAACTGCTGCAGTCGCAGCTTCTCCAGCCGATCAGCATCAACCCGGTGCAGCCCAGCCTGGCGCAGAAAAATCTTTCCATCCTGGAAGGCGCCGGACCTTCCGCCCCGTCGTTCAACGAGTTCAACCCGCTGTTTATGCGCAACCGTCTCGCGCTTCAGGCCGGCGTCGTCGCCGGTTCGCACGATACTTTCGGGGAAGAGGTGGTCCATTCGGGGCTCTGGAACCGGTTCTCGTACAGCCTGGGCCAGTTCCACTTCCGGACCGACGGCTTCCGGGAAAACAACGACCTCACGCAGAATATCCATGACGTGTTCGCGCAGGCCAGCCTGTCGCACAAGACGAGCGTCCTGGCGGAGTACCGGGCGTTCGACATCGACCAGGGGGACCTGGAGCTGGACTCGCTTGCGGACAACTTCCGCAGGGGTCAACGACACACGGAGCGGTACAAAGGCGGACGTGTCGGCGTTCACCACGCCTTCGCGCCGGGGTCCGACCTCATCGGCACGGCGGTCTACGAGTTGCATAAACACGATGAACAGGTCAAGGAACTGATCCCGGACGTGGGCTTCGACATCGAATTTGACGTCACCGACCGGTTCGTCGACCACGTCGCGAACGTAGAGCTCCAGCAGATCCTGCACCGGGGGCGCTACCACTTGGTCGCGGGAGCGGGGTACCTCCACGTGAACCGCGACGATACATTGGACCAGGCGATATCCTCGATCCCCCCCATATTTCCGCCGATTATCAGCCAGGATCGCCTGGACTCCAAGGTGGAGCATACGAACGGTTACATGTACGTTCACATCCGGTACCCGGAAAGCGCGACCTGGACCGTGGGCGGAAGCGTCGACTTCTTCCGGGACTCGGCGGACGTTTCCGATATCAAGGACCGCAACCAGTTCAACCCTAAATTCGGGGTGGCGTGGATCCCCCGCCAGGGCACCACCGTGCGGGCCGCCGCCTTCCGGGTCCTGCGGCGCACGCTGCCGTTCACCAGCCAGACGATCGAGCCGACCCAGGTGGCGGGCTTCAACCAGTTCTTCGACGACTTCGAAGGAACGGACGCCTGGACGTACGGCGCCGCAGCGGACCAGAAGATCACGGTTTCCCTGTTCGCGGGGCTATCGTACTCCCGAAGGGATCTGGACGTGCCATTCCTCACCACCGGCCTGCCGGCGCCCTTTACCTACCGACGGTTCGATTGGAAGGAGCGCCAGGGGCGGGGGTACGTCTACTGGGCGCCCGACCCGCGGCTGGCGCTCTCCGCCGACTACATGTACGAACGCCAGGATCGGGAGGCCCATCCCGTCAAGGAGGTGACGACGCACAGAGTTCCGCTTTCGGCCCGTTTCTTCCATCCGTCGGGAGTGTTCGCGACCGCCACCGGCTCCTATTTCGATCAGAGCGGACAGTTCTTCCGCAACGGCCAGGCTCCCACCACGTCCACGCCGGAGTCGGGAAGCGACCGGTTCTGGATCTTCGACGCGTCCGCCGGCTACCGCCTGCCCGCCCGATGGGGGATCGTTTCGGTGGAAGGAAAGAACCTGTTCGACCGTTCGTTCCAGTATCAGGACACGGATCCGAACCGCCCGATCATCCAGCCAAGGCGCACGGTGTATTTCAAGGTGACGCTGGCCCTGTAGCGGCATCCGGTTGGGCCGGGGCCGGAACCATCCTCACGCAGGAAAGGAGGTAATATCCATGACGCCAAGGAGATCGATCAAGGCGATGAGATGGTCACGGGTCTTCATCGTCGCGATCCCGGCGATTACCGCAGCCATTATGTTGATTTCCCGACCCGTAGCGGTGAATGCGGGAAGACTGGTCATCGACGTGAAGGACGGCGACAAGGTGAAAAAGTTGGAGATCGTGCACGATTCAAGCATGGAGAATGTCGTGGCGACCGTGGATGGCAGGGAAGAGCTGAAAGTATCCAAAAGGCAGCCCTTCCCGATCGAACTGGGACCCCATACAAAAAGGATCGTGGGAATCTATCCCGGACCGATTATCGTTTTCGAAGGGAGCACCTGCGTTTTGATCGGGGGCAAGTGGATCGGTTATCCTCCCGGAACCGTCTGTCCGTAGGAGATGCGGGTTGGGGGGCGGACGGACTTGCGTCGCCGCTCCCCGAAGGGGAAACTGGATCGCATGCCCGAAGGGAAGCACATCGGCCTGCAGGTCCTGGTATTCTCCCTGGTGGCCGCGACCTTCTCGACGATTTACATAACCCAGCCCGTCCTCCCGGTGCTGCGGGAGGAGTTCGGGGTCAGCGCGTCCGCTGCCTCTCTCACGATCTCGGCGGTCATCCTGGGAATCGCGCTGGCCAATCTTCCGTTCGGGATGCTTGTGGACCGCTATCCGGTCCGCCCCATCATCCTCCTGGGCGGCACGGTCATCGTGGCGTGCGGGTTTTTCTGCGCCGCCGCCTCGGACCTGACTCTGCTGATAGCGGCGAGGTTCGTGCAGGGACTCTTCGTTCCCGCCCTCACGACGTGCCTTGTCGTCCACCTGGTGCGGAGCCTCCCCCCGGACCGGCTGAACGTGGTGACGGGTGCGTACGTGTCGGCGACCGTCGTCGGAGGACTCGGCGGAAGATTGCTGGGGGGATGGATCCATCCCCCCCTGCACTGGCGTTACGCATTCGTCACCGCGTCCATACTCCTGATGGCGGCGACCCTGTCGGCGTCCCGCTGGCTGCCGAAAAGCGAAGGGAGCGAGGAGACGGCCGGCGAGGCCCCGGGTTTCGCGGAGCTGGTCCGCCGCCCCGAGCTGCTGCGCATCTTCCTCGTCGCCTTCGGATCCTTCTTCGTTTTCTCATCCGTGTTCAATTACCTGCCCTTCTACCTTTCGGGGCCGCCCTTCCGGGCCTCTACGCAGGTCATCACCTTTACGTACCTCTCCTACCTGGTCGGCGCGTTCACCGGGCCCGTCGCGGGAAAGGTGAGCAACCGGATCGGCACCGGCGCCACGATGACTTTCGGATCCGTAACATTCGCGGCGGCCATCACCGCGACTTTCCTGCCCTGGCTGCCGGCGGTCGCGGCCAGCCTGGCGGGAGTGTGCGCAGGATTCTTCGCCATCCACTCCGCCGCGGTCGCCTCCCTGAACCTGAGGCTTATCGCGGGCAGGGGGCGGGCGAATTCCCTCTACGTGCTTTTCTATTACCTGGGAGGATCGATCGGCATCACCGCGAGCGGGCACGCCTACCAGCTCGCCGGCTGGAGGGGCGTGGCTTCGTTGGGTATGCTCATGCTCCTCCTGCCCTTCGCAACGGGTCTCGCGGAGATGAGGGAGAGGAACAGGATGGGTCCCCCGGGAGGCATACCGCCCCCCTTGCCCCTTTCCAGTAAAGCAGCAGGGCGCTCCCGTACGGGGCGCTGAAGGCCGCCCTGCGGTCGAAATCCGCGGAAAGCCCTTTAAGGGTATGCTCCGCCGCCGCAAACAGGTCCGGGCGGGCGGCTTCCCTGGAATACCTCATAAGTGCGCACGCCATCCTTGCGTTCGCGGCGAAGGGGACCATCGGGAGACCCAGGGGACCGGCGTCCCCTTCCCGCGGGCGCCGGTCCAGGAACCCGTAAGATCCGGCCGAAAAGAGATGACGAACCGACCAGTCGAGGACCTCCCCCGCCCACTCGAGATATTTCGGCTGACCGCCCTCCTCCCACAGGTCCAGGTATGCCGCCGCCACGGAAACGTTGTCGGCAAGGTGGCCCGCTTCGGCCGCCCCGGCTTCCCGGTACCGGATCTGACCCTGCTCCTGTGACCAAAGGCTCGAGCGAAGATAATCCCCGACCAGGCAGGCGCGATCAAGCAGCGTGCCTCCCTCTTCGACGGCGAGCTCCTTTCCGGCGCCGAACGCCCTGTGGACCGCAACCATCGCGGAAACGGCCCTGCCGTTGTATTCGGAGATGACCGTCCTGTCGATGCCCGGAGGAGTGCGACCGGACCGCCCTTCCGCGTCCAGCAGGAAATAGTCCTCGTCGGCGTCCTGGCTTGAGAAGAAGGCGCCCGTCTCCGGATCGCGGAGCCGCGAAAAAAGGAACCTCAGGATCTTTTCCGCGGTCCGGGCGATCAGCTCCTCCCCGGCCTTTTCATGGGCGGAAGCGCACAGCGCGAGCATCTCGGCGTTGTCGACAAGCAGCTTCTCGTAATGCGGCACCGTCCAGTCGCGCTTCGTCGCATAGCGGAAAAATCCCCCTTCCACCGCGTCGAACACAGCGGATGCGCTCATGGCGCGCAGGACCTTGATGAGCGTGTCCCCCATCTCCCCGTTCGCCTCGAGGATCCATGCGTCCCGAAGGAAGGCCAGGATGTCCGCCATCAGGAATTTGGGCTCGCGGAAAAAACCGGGGTGGAGGGGGTCGAAGTTCGCAAGGACGGAATGCTTCACGAGCGGAAGATCCTCGGGGCGGGGACCGGCGGGTGGCTCCGCGCTGCCATCCCCCTCGGACGGCTGGGCCTGCGCCGTCCTGTCATTCATATATCGCTCTATCTTCGCGCGGTCGTTCCTGTAGAATTCCGCGCATTTCCCGAGGACCTCGAAAAGCGCGTCGGGAGGCAGGTATGTGGCCCCCGTCAGCAGATGCCCGTCCGGGAGAAGCACCGCCGTGGTCGGCCAGCCCCCCTGGTTGTACCGGTCGTTGATGTCGGGGCGGCGGTCCGTGTCGACGCGGATGGGTATGAACGAGTCGTTCAGAAGCCGCACGACCCGCGGGTCGGACAGCGACGTCCTGTCCAGGACGTGGCACCAGTGGCACCACGTGGCCGATATGTCCAGGAATATCAGCTTCCCTTCCGCCTCGGCACGCGAGAAGGCCCCGGGCTCCCACTCGTTCCAGCGAACCTTCGTCTCGCCCTCCACGATGCCACCCCCTTTCCACGCAGTATGTACGATGAGCCGCGTCCCGGCGCGGTTCCGCGGATGCCGCGCAGGGCTGCCCGCACGGAAGTCGCTACGCCTCCGGCAGCTCCGTGCTCGCTCTCGCCTTCGGCTCCCCTGCATAGGGTATTACGTGCCAAACGATACTTCCCCGCTATTCGTTCACCCTATTCGGTCTGCCAAGCCGGTTTGTTCCAAGATTGGTATTACCGAAACAGACGGTTCCGCCTCGGCGACCCGCTGCGCCGGACCTGCCATCGGCGTCTCGCGCCTTCCGTATGTGGCGCATGTCGCAGCAACCGGCGCGTTCCCTTTCTGCGGGGAATGACGCAGCGGGGGCTTCATCGCAGCGGCCTGTGGAGCGAGGTCCGGATTGCGGCGAGCGGAACCGGCAGCGAGCGGGCGAAGGTCGCGAGCGTAGCTGCGAGGAAGTCCCCCGCGAGGAATCCCGCGGAAAGGGAAACGTACCGCCGGGGCGCCTCAGCCGCGGAAGTGCAGGAAGAAGCAGAGCGCCGCCACGGCGAGCGTATAGGGAGCGAAACGTATGAACCGCCCCCGAGTCACCAGCCGCTCGACGAGCAGAAGGGACAAGTACCCGACCACGAGCGAGAAGATGAATCCGGCGGCCGACGGGGCAAGCCCCGGCAGAACGGAGATCCCCTTGTGAACGTTCACCAGGGCTGCGCCGAGGATGGCGGGAAGGGATATGAGAAAGGAAAATTTCGCGCTGCGGGACGGGGATATTCCGAGGACGAGCGCCAGCGTTATCGTCGAGCCGGAACGCGAGAGCCCCGGGAATACGGCGGCTCCCTGCATGATCCCGATGGCTATCGCCTCCCATGCGGAGATCCGGTCGGGATCCCACTTGTGCCTGAACCGCAGGTTGCTTATAAGCAGGAACGAGGTCAGCAGGAGATAACGCACCCCCACCCCCCATACGGTTATGCCCGTCTCGACCGTGTCGTGGAAGGCGAGCCCGATGATTCCGGTCGGGATCGTTGACAGGACGACCAGGATTATCTCTCTCCTGCCCCACCCTTCCGGCGTTCCCATCCTCCTTCTGAAAAGGGAGGACGTCATCTCCATGAGTTCCTTGCGCAGGAAAAAGATTACGGCGAAGAGCGTTCCGAGATGGAGGAGAAGGTCGAACGCCAGCTCGGGCTCCCGGATCCCGAGCAGCCGCTGGGCGAGGAAGAGGTGGCCGGAGCTGCTGACCGGCAGGAACTCGGTCGCCCCCTGGAGAATCCCCAGGAAAATCGATTGGAGAAGGGTCAAAAGGCGTCCGCCGTCATGCCCCGGCCTGCGCCTTATTCACCGCATCTTCCATGACGGCGCGTATCCTTGCGACCGCGGCTTCGTCCTTCCCTTCGAAACGGAGCACCAGCACCGGCTGCGTGTTGGAGGCGCGGACCAGCCCCCAGCCCCCGTCGAACAGGGCGCGCACGCCGTCGACGTCGATCACTTCCCTGGCCTGCGGCGCTACGATCGCCGCCACGCGCTCGACGATCCTGAACTTGCGGTCGTCGGGGCAATCCACGCGTATCTCCGGAGTGGCGACCAGCGGAGGGAGGTCGGAGAGCATGGCGCTGAGCGGACGGTCGGATGCGGCAAGTAACTCGAACAGCCGGAGAGAGGCATAAATGGCGTCGTCGAATCCCAGGTACCGGTCCGAAAAGAAGATATGCCCGCTCATCTCCCCGGCCACCTCGGCCAGCTCTTCCTTCATCTTCTGCTTTATCAGCGAATGCCCGGCCTTCCACATCACCGGCCTGCCGCCGTGCCGGGCGACGTCGTCGTAAAGGTTCTGGGAAGCCTTGACCTCCGAGATGATCGCCGCGCCCGGCTTGCGGGAGAGTATCTCGCGGGCGAAGAGCACGAGGAGGTAGTCTCCGTATATGACGTTCCCTTTCTCGTCGACCGCGCCGATCCGGTCCGCGTCGCCGTCGTACCCGACCCCGACGTCGGCGCCGTGCTTCCGGACCGCTTCTATCAGGAATCGCAGGTTCTCGGGGACCGTCGGATCCGGAAAGTGATTGGGAAACCGGCCGTCCATCTCGCAGAAGAGTTCCACGACATCCATTCCCATATCGCGGAAGAGCCCGGGCGCCACCTCCGAAGCGGTCCCGTTCCCGGCGTCGACCACCACCTTGAGCCTTCGCGGGATGGAAAGGATCGACTTGACGTACCGCATGTATTCCGGGATCACCGTCCTGGAGGTCACGCCGCCGGATCCCGACGCGAACTCCCCGCGGTCGATGATTTTCCGGACTTCCTGTATCTTCTCGCCGTAGAGGGAGGACGGCCCGACGCACAGCTTGAAACCGTTGAACTCCGGGGGATTGTGGCTTCCGGTGATCATCACGCCCCCGTCGGCGCCGAAGCTTATGATGGAAAAGTACAGCAGCGGCGAAGGGCAAATTCCGACGTCCACGACGTTCATGCCGGTCGATGCAAGCCCCTCCGCCATCGCGTCCCTGAATTCGGGGGAGCTCAGGCGGCAGTCGCGTCCGAGCATGAGTGTCCTCACGCCCTTTCCTTTCGCGTAGGTGCCGAATCCTTTTCCCAGGGTCCGCACCGTGTCGGGCGTGAGATCCTTGCCCACCAGTCCCCTGACGTCGTATTCCCGGAAGATGTGCGGGTTGATCATCGCCTTCCCCTACTCCAGGTTTATCTCGGAGAACGTGCGCGAAGTCCGCCTCGCCACCTTCGTGCGGTGCGCCGCGCGCGATACCTCCCGCGCCACGGCCGGGGAAACCTTCCGGTTGAACACCGAGGGGATCACGTAGTCCTCGGAGAGCTCCTCCTTGCCGACGCACGAAGCGATCGCGTACGCCGCCGCAAGCTTCATCTCCTCGTTGATCGTCACCGCGCGGGAGTCCAGGGCCCCGCGGAAGATACCGGGGAAGCACAGCACGTTGTTTATCTGGTTCGGGTAGTCCGAGCGGCCGGTCGCCATGATC
>DATBLU010000120.1:0-1652 GCA_036555205.1 Candidatus Deferrimicrobiaceae bacterium | reverse complement strand
TCGCTCGCGACGTATCTTCAAGTAGCCCTTGGAGGTTGCCATGCTCATCCGTTGCGCGCCGGATCTCAGATCGTCGGAGATAACCGACGAATCGGTGTACCTGAACCGGCGCTCCTTCCTCGCCGGCCTGGCAGGTGCCGGAGTACTGCTGTCGCTCGGCGAGCGCCGGGCTCTGGCGCAGAGTCTCGCGGAAGCCGGGCTTCGCGGGCCGGGAGAGGACGACAAGCTCACGCCCTACGAGAGCGTCACCGGCTACAACAACTTCTATGAGTTCGGGACCGGTAAGGACGAGCCCTCGTACAATGCCAAGAGCTTCCGGACCCGCCCCTGGAAGGTGAAGATCGACGGCGAGGTGGGGAAACCAGGCGACTATGACTTCGATGATCTGGTCAAGCCGTACAGCATGGAGGAGCGGGTCTACCGCCACCGCTGCGTCGAAGCCTGGAGCATGGTCGTGCCCTGGCTGGGCTTCCGGCTGCGGGACTTGGTGAGCCGATTGGAGCCGACCAGTCGGGCCAAGTTCGTGGAATTCACCACTCTGCTCGATCCCTCTCAGATGCCCGGCCAGAAGAGCCGAATCCTCCCGTGGCCGTACGTCGAAGGCCTCCGGATGGACGAAGCAATGAACCCGCTGGCGATCCTGGTCACCGGACTGTACGGGAAGCCGCTTCCCAACCAGAACGGCGCCCCGCTCCGGCTGGTGGTGCCCTGGAAGTACGGCTTCAAGGGCTGCAAGTCGATCGTGCGGATCCGCTTCACCGAGAGCCAGCCCCGGAATACCTGGAACGTGGCCGTGCCGGACGAGTACGGCTTCTACGCCAACGTGAACCCGGACGTGGACCATCCCCGCTGGAGCCAGGCCCGGGAGCGCCGGCTGGGGGAGTTCTTCAAGCGGAAGACGCTTCCCTTCAACGGCTACGCGGACCAGGTCGCGTCGCTCTATACCGGCATGGATCTGAGGAAGAACTTCTAAGTTCCCTGCGGCAATGTCATGCCGAGGGCAGAGCGAGTCTCCTCATCCCGAGGTCGCGCAGCGACCGAGGGATCTACTGTGAGTGGCGCCGAGGCTGGTGGAGTAGATCCCTCGCTTCGCTCGGGATGACAGGATTGTCGTGACTCTCCTTGACTCGAATCGCGGTTCACCACCAACATCCTTATCCCGTTCCGCCGGGCCGTACCGAGCATGATAGTTTCTCGATTGGTCTGACAGGAACGATCCTCCCAGTGGCAGTCCGCGCACTCCGGAAGGGCAGGGGGTCCATGCAGCCGTCACCGGCGCTGCGGGCGGTACGGTATCTGTGCTGGTGTGCGCTCGTCGGTGTCGCCGTCGCGACGCCACTCTCCGGTCAGGTGCCGTCTCGCCCGGCATTCGAGCCGGCCGGGTTCGACTTTCGGCCGGACGGAGGGTGGCGGGTCAAGGCGGCACAGGTGCGCGTGGCCCGCGCCACTGCCCGGAGGGCCGGTGCCTTCCAGTCTCTGAGCGCCGCGGGGAGCGCCGGGCTCACGATCCAGGGCACACTCCGGATCCCCGTCATTCCAATCGCGTTTGCGAATGTTCCCCCACCGTTTCCCGCCCCGGCGTACCAGGACGTCTTCTTCAACGCTGCTCCGGCGGGCCGGCCGTACAGCCTCAATCGCTACTACCAGGAACT
>DATBLU010000116.1:0-3631 GCA_036555205.1 Candidatus Deferrimicrobiaceae bacterium | reverse complement strand
GCACGAACTCGGCCCACCCGCGATGAGCCAACACCTTCGTGATCGCGGCCGTAAGCGTCGTCTTCCCGTGGTCCACGTGGCCGATCGTGCCCACGTTCACGTGAGGCTTCGTGCGTTCAAACTTCTGCTTGGACATGGCTTCTCCTCCGCAAAGGGGGTGTATCCGTTCAGGCGCCCTTGACCTTGGCGACGACTTCCTCGCTTACCGACAGCGGCGCCGGCTCGTAATGGTCGAACTGCATCGTATATGTGGCCCGGCCCTGCGTCTTGGACCGGAGGTCCGTCGCATATCCGAACATCAGCGCCAGCGGCACGTGGGAAGCGATCACCTGCGTGTTCCCCCGCGCCTCGATCTTCTGGATCCGGCCCCTGCGGGAGCTCAAGTCGCCGATGACGTCCCCCATGAACTCCTCGGGGGTCACGACCTCCACCGCCATGATCGGCTCCAGAAGGATGGGCGCCGCGTTGTGGCATGCCGCCTTGAACGCCATAGATCCCGCGATCTTGAAGGCCATTTCGGAGGAGTCGACCTCGTGGTACGAGCCGTCGTACAGTGTGACCTTCGCGTCGACTACAGGGTATCCGGCGACCACGCCGTTCTCGGACGCCTCGCGGATCCCCTTCTCCACCGCCGGTATGTACTCCCTGGGTATTGCGCCGCCCACGATCTTGTTGACGAACTCGAATCCCTTGCCCTTCTCGTTGGGCTCGACGGATATCCAGACGTGCCCGAACTGGCCCCTGCCGCCGGTCTGCCTGATGTACCTTCCCTCCTGCTTCGCCTGGCGGGTGACGGTCTCGCGATACGCCACCTGCGGCCTGCCGACGCTGGCCTCCACCTTGAATTCCCGAAGCAGCCGATCCACGATGATCTCCAGGTGGAGCTCCCCCATTCCGGAAATGATCGTCTGCCCCGTTTCCTCGTCGGTCCGCACCTGGAAAGAGGGGTCTTCCAGCGCAAGCTTCTGCAGCGAAAGGCCGAGCTTCTCCTGATCGGCCTTGGTCTTGGGCTCTATCGCGATGGAGATGACCGGATCGGGTGCGGTGATCGATTCCAGCACTATTTCGTGATCGGGATCGCAGAGCGTGTCGCCGGTGAAGGCGTTTTTCAGGCCCACGCACGCGGCGATGTCCCCTGCGTACACGCTCTTCAGCTCTTCCCTCTTGTTGGCGTGCATCTTGAGAAGCCGGCCGATCCTTTCCTTTTTCATGCGGGTGGATATGTACACGTGGTCCCCGGAATTGAGGGTCCCGGAATAGACGCGGACGAAGGTGAGGTGCCCCACGAACGGATCGTTCATGATCTTGAAGGCAAGGGCGCAGAACGGCTCGGAATCGTCGGGCTTCCTCTCGACCGCCGTTTCGTCCCTGGGGTCCAGGCCGGACACCGGAGGGATGTCGACCGGCGACGGCAGGTAGTCGACGACGGCGTCGAGCATCGGCTGCACGCCCTTGTTCCTGAAAGCGGAGCCGCACACGACGGGCACGATCTTAAGCCCGATCGTCGCCTGCCGGATCGCCGCCGCCAGCTCTCCGACTTCCACGGCCTCCCCGTTGAGGTACTTCTCGAGCAGGGAGTCGTTCACGTCGGCAAGTGACTCCATCAGCGTTTCGCGCGCCGCCGCGACGTCGTCGCGCATGCTGTCGGGGACCGGCTCCTCGTGGTACTTGGCGCCCAGCGTGTCCTCGTCCCAGACGACCGCGTTCATCTTCACAAGGTCGATGATCCCCCGGAACCCGTCCTCTTTCCCCAGGGGAAGCTGGACGGGGACGGGGTTGGCCGCCAGCCGCTCCTTCATCATGCGTATGCAGCGGTCGAAATCGGCGCCCGTGCGGTCCATCTTGTTTATCATCGCGAGGCGCGGTACGCGGTACTTGTCGGCCTGCCTCCAAACCGTCTCGGACTGCGGCTCCACGCCGGCCACCGCATCGAAAACGCAGACCGCTCCGTCCAGGACGCGCAGGGAGCGCTCGACCTCTATCGTGAAGTCGACGTGCCCGGGAGTGTCGATTATGTTGATCCTGTGGTTTTTCCAGAAACAGGTGGTCGCCGCGGAAGTGATCGTGATCCCCCGCTCCTGCTCCTGCTCCATCCAGTCCATCGTGGCCGTGCCTTCGTGCACCTCCCCGAGCTTGTGGGAGACTCCCGTGTAATACAGGATCCTCTCCGTCGTGGTGGTTTTCCCGGCGTCTATGTGGGCCATGATCCCGATGTTACGGGTCTTTTCCAGCGGCGTGATTCTCGACACGAAAAAGCTTCCTTGCCTTTCTACCGGCCTGTTACCAGCGGTAATGTGCGAACGCCTTGTTGGCCTCCGCCATCTTGTGGGTGTCTTCCTTCTTCTTGATCGTCGTGCCCCTGTTGTTGAATGCGTCGATCAGCTCCCCCGAGAGCTTGGCGATCATCGTCTTTTCCGCCCGCTCCCGCGCGTAGCCGACCAGCCACCGGATCGACAGCGACAGGCGCCGGTCGGGCCTGATCTCGACCGGTACCTGGTAGGTCGCCCCTCCGACCCGCCGGGACTTGACCTCGATCACGGGTTTCGCGTTCTCGATCGCCTTCTTCAGGACGACGACCGGGTCTTCCTTCGTCTTCTCCTTGATGACGTCCATCGAACCGTAGACGACGTTTTCCGCGACGCGCTTCTTGCCTTGCTTCATCACGGCGTGAATCATCTTCGCGACGAGAACGTCGCCGTATACCGGGTCCGAGTTCACGACCCGCTTCGACACATATCCGCGCCTGGGCATGAAATTCGCCTCCTAAAGCGATGCCTTTCGATCGAACGCCGGAAAACGCCCTCCGGGCGACAGATTGTCCCCGTCCGGGCGCGTCTCCCATTCTTTTCACCCGTTCCGGCGGATCCGCCGGGAAAGGTCGGTGCTGCTTCCGAATCCGGTTAGGGAAAGCTATTTGGGTCGCTTGGTTCCGTACTTCGACCGCGACTTCCGTCTGTCCTGGACACCAACGGAATCCAGCTTTCCGCGTATGATGTGGTACCGCACGCCCGGGAGGTCCTTCACCCTTCCTCCGCGGATCAACACGACCGAGTGCTCCTGAAGGTTATGCCCCTCGCCCGGGATGTAAACCGTCACCTCGACTCCGTTCGTCAGGCGGACCCTGGCGACTTTCCGGAGGGCCGAGTTCGGCTTCTTCGGCGTGGTTGTGTAGACGCGCAGGCAGACTCCCCTTTTCTGCGGACAGCGCTCGAGAGCGGGGGAGTTGCTCCTCGCCGACACGACCTCGCGGCCCTTCCGGACGAGCTGGTTTATCGTGGGCATTACCGTCTTTTCCTTCCTGTTTTCACTTCCTTCCGAATCCGAACAGAAGCATTTTTTCTACCATGCCGGTAAAACCATGTCAACCGGTTTCTTCCTCTTCGGCGGCGGCTTCTTCGGGCGGCTCTTCCCTCACCTCGGTCGGAAGCGGCGGGTCGGCGTCGAATTCCGCCATTCTGTACAGGCTCCCCCCGGTCCCGGCCGGTATCAGGCGGCCCATGATGACGTTTTCCTTCAGCCCGGAAAGGAAGTCGACCCTCCCGTGCACGGCCGCGTCGGTGAGGATCTTCGTCGTCTCCTGGAAGGATGCGGCCGAGATCCAGGACTCCGTCGAGAGCGACGCCTTCGTGAT
>DATBLU010000100.1:0-3609 GCA_036555205.1 Candidatus Deferrimicrobiaceae bacterium | reverse complement strand
GCCGGTCCGGTTCGACGATCCGCTCACGCTGCGCACCAGGCTCGTCCGGGTGGACGAGAAGGGGGCCACGTTCGGGTTCTCGCTGTTCCGCCCGGTCCAGGGCAAGGACGTGCTGGCGGCGGAGGGGAAGATATCCTGCCGTTCGATCGACGCCGCGTGGAAGCCGATCCCGATCCCGAAGGAGCTGCGGAAAGCGCTCACCGGCCAGCCGTAGGTAAGAGCAAACGTTCAAACAACTTTATCTGAAGTTCGGGGACGTTCTTAAACTTTCGGGGTGAGTTGCGACGGTAAAAGTTTAAGAACGTCCCCCAGATAAAGTTGTTTGAACCTCCCTGGGCTACGGCTGGCCGGTGAGCGCCGCGTCGAGCTTCCCGCGCAGGCGGGCAACCAGCGCGAAGAGCTTGTCCGCCGGCAGGTCCCTGCCCTCGATCTTGAACGCGTCCACCCCGGCCGCGATCCAGCCTGCTAGCTCATCCTCGATCGAGTACGGCGTACGGTCGACCGGAAGCGCCGCGCAGGCGATAAAGCATCGCCCTCCACGCTTGGCGGAGGAGGGCGGCCCGGCGGCCGCAAGCCCCGGGCGCTCCGCGGGCGCCTCGGCGTCCAGGGCATATCCCGACAGGCCGCACTTGCCCTGCACGATGAACTCGGCCCGGCATCGCAGGAACGCCTCCACCCGCAAGCCGCTGGCCGCCTTGATGGCGGGGACCTCCTCGCGCGGGACGGCCGTCGGCAGCACAATAGAACTCGCCCCCAGATCGCGATAGAAGAGCGCTTCGGACGGGTTCAGCGCGGACACCCCCACCGATGCGCAAATGTCCAGGCCTGGGAACTCATCGGACACAAGGCGGATCACGCCGGGATCGGAGAGGATCACGGTCCCTATCCCGTCGTTGCCGTACCTGCCGATTGCGGAAATGAAATCCGACATCTCACCCGCGGCGGGGACCGTGTTCATCGCGACCTGCAAGGAAGCCCCGCGTGAGCGGCATTCCCGGGCGGCGCCCGAGATATCCTCAGGCGAGAGCCCCGTCCGGGTACTTCCGCGGCTCCAGCCCCTGGCCCCCACGTAGACGGCATCCGCGCCGGCCTCCATGGCCGCCGACACCGCCTCCCTGCTCCCTGCGGGGGCGAGCAGTTTCGGGGCTCCGATGGGAGAGCGTGACTTCATGCATGATATTATATATTGAAAGCGAACGACGCCCGGGTCCCCCCCTCCGCCACCCGGTCCGCCGGGAGCAATTTTTTTGGTTGACTTGGGGATATTCCCGAGTATCGTATAGTGTCGATTGTATACAGGCGGTATCCCCCGAAATAGCGGAAAGAGACGGAATGCTGACAGAGTTCGCAACAGTCCTGGTGTTTATCGTCCTGGGCGCGGTCACCGTGGCCCTGATGCTGGGCGTTTCGCGCCTGCTTCAGCCGCGCAATCCCACGGCGGTCAAGCTGTCCACGTACGAGTGCGGCGAGGTCCCGTTCGGCTCCTCCTGGGTGCAGTTCAACATCCGCTTCTACGTGATAGCGCTGATCTTCATCATTTTCGACGTGGAAGTCGCGCTCCTGTACCCGTGGGCGGTCATATTCCAGCGGCTGGGGCTCCTGGCGTTCGTCGAAGCGTTCGTATTCATCGTTATTCTGCTGGCGGGGCTGGCATACCTTTGGAAAGAGGGCGACCTCGACTGGGTCCGCACGATGCAGGACGCCCCGGCGGCGAAGGCGGGAAAATGAGCGACGACGCGAAGCACGGCGCCGCCGCGCCTCCGCACGCTCCCGCGGCCCCCATCGGCCCCGAGGCGCACGTCATGGTCGGCAACGCCGACATGTTCGTCAACTGGGCGCGCAAGTCCTCGCTGTGGTACCTGCTTTTCGCCACGGCCTGCTGCGGGATCGAGCTGATGCAGACCGGCGCTTCACGGTACGACCTCGACCGGTTCGGTGCGGTCTTCCGGGCGTCGCCCAGGCAGTCCGACCTGATGATCGTCGCCGGCACCATCACCCACAAGATGGCCGAGCGGCTGAAGCGGCTCTACGAGCAGATGCCGGAGCCCAAGTTCGTGATCTCGATGGGGTCCTGCGCGAATACCGGCGGCCCCTTCTACAAGGATTCCTACTGCGTGGTGAAAGGCGTGGACCTGCTGGTGCCCGTCGACGTGTACATCCCCGGCTGCCCCCCCCGTCCCGAAGCGCTGATCGACGGGATCCTGCAGCTGCAGAAGATCATAGAGAAGAAGAAAAATTTCGCGGCCAACAAGGCATAAAGGAAGCAGTTGGAACCACAAACCGTCTTTGAGACGTTGAAGGGAAAGTTCGGCGACGCCGCCACGGAGCTGCAGTCGGAAGGGTTCCGCCCGGCGTTCGTCGTGGTTTCCCCCGAAAAGCTTCCGGAAATCGCCCTCTTCCTTCGCGACGACCCGGCGATGAAGTTCGACTCGCTCATGTGCCTCTCCGGGGTCGATTACAAGGACCGGTTCGCCGTCGCCTATCACCTCTACTCGATGACCCACCGGCACGCCGTCGGGCTAAAGGTCTTCCTGCCGCGGGAGAACCCTTCCGTGGCGAGCGTCGACGGGGTGTGGCCGGCGGCCAATTTCATGGAGCGGGAGACGTTCGATCTTTACGGAATCGACTTCCCGGGATCGAAGGACCTGCGCCGGATTCTCCTTCCCGATGACTGGGACGGGCACCCGCTGCGCAAGGACTACAAGTACCCCGATTTCTACCACGGGATAAAGGTATGACCAGGCCGGCCGAGGCGCTCCCCACCCAGGAGATGCTCATCAACATGGGTCCCCAGCACCCCAGCACGCACGGGGTGTTGCGGGTGCTCCTGCGCACGGACGGCGAGGTGGTGGTCAACGCCAGGCCCGACGTGGGCTACCTGCACCGCGCGCTGGAGAAGATAGGCGAGCGGGTCACCTACGCGCAGTTCATGCCGTTCACCGACCGGCTGGACTACCTCGCATCGATGAACTGCAACTGCGCATATGCCTGGGCCGTCGAGAAGCTGGCCGGGATCGAAGTGCCCGAGCGCGCCGAGTACATCCGGGTCATGGTCTCGGAGCTCAACAGGATCTCCTCGCATCTCATCGCATTCGGCTCGTTCACGGCGGACATGGGAGCGTTCACCCCGTTCCTGTACTCCATCCGGGAGAGGGAGCGGGTCAACGACCTGTTCGAGGACCTCTGCGGCAACCGCCTGACCTACAATTTCGCCCGCATCGGGGGGGTGTCGGCGGACCTCCCGCCCGGCTTCCTGGAGAAAACGAAAGAGTTCCTGGACTACTTCGAGCCGAAGATCGACGAGTACAACAAGCTCATCTCCTACAACAAGATCTTCGTCCACCGGCTGGCCAACGTGGCGGTCGTAACCGCGGAGGATGCGGTCGCCTACGGGCTGACCGGCCCGAACCTGCGGGGCTCGGGAGTCCGGTTCGACCTGCGCAGGGACGAGCCGTATTCGGTCTACCCGAAGCTCGACTTCGACGTCTGCGTGGGGAGCGGCGAGCGCGGGGCGCTGGGGGACTGCTTCGACCGGTACATGGTCCGGATCAACGAGATGCGGGAGAGCGTGAAGATCCTGCGGCAGGCGATCGCGCAGATTCCCGAGGG
>DATBLU010000086.1:0-7553 GCA_036555205.1 Candidatus Deferrimicrobiaceae bacterium | reverse complement strand
TCGTCCTCGCGGAAGCGGACCTCGACGAAGACCAGGTCGTCCCCTTCGCGCGCGACGACGTCTATCTCCCCCCCGCGGGCGCGGAAATTGCGCTCCACGATGCGCATGCCCTTCGCCTCGAGGAAGGCGCACGCCGCCTCTTCGGCTTCTTCTCCCGCCTTACGCGTGGACTGCGGGGGGAGGTTCAGGGCAATACTCCGCGAAACGTCCTCCTGTGGATCGGGCAGGGCCCGAGCCGGCGAAGCGCGGCGAAATGCTCGCGTGTCGGGTAGCCCTTGTGCGAGGAGAAGCCGTAGCCGGGGTAGGTCAGTTCGTACTCTTCCATCATCGCGTCCCTTGCGACCTTGGCAAGTATGGATGCCGCCATGACCGACAGGCATCGGGAATCGCCTGCCACCAGCGTCTCCTGGGGGACGTCGCACGGCACCGGGAACGTTCCGTCGACGTAGATAAAATCGGGCTTGGGAGAAAGGAGCTCCACGGCGCGCCGCATGGCGAGCAGCGAGGCGCGCAGGATGTTCAATTCTTCGATCTCTTCGTGGGTGGAATACGCGACCGAGAAGGAAATCGCCTCGGCCTCGATCCGGGCGCGTGCGCGGTTCCGCGCGGCGCTGGTAAGCGCCTTCGAATCGCGGATCCCCTGGGGATCAAAGCCGTGCGGCAGGATGACTGCCGCCGCTACCACGGGGCCTGCCAGCGGCCCCCGTCCGGCCTCGTCGACGCCGGCGATCGCGCGATAGCCGTTCGCGCGGGCCCGGGTCTCGAAGCCGTCCAAGCCGGAAAGCCTACTCTTTGGTCTCCGTTTTCTCCGGCGCCGCCGCGGCTTCCGCCGTGGAGGTCTCCTCCACCGGACGCTCCGGCGTCCCCTCGGCGGGGACGGATACGCCCTTCTTCCCCAGCCAGTCCTTCTTCTCGCGGATGCGCGCCTTCTTGCCGGACACTTCGCGCAGGAAGAAGAGCTTCGCCCGCCGGACGTCCCCCTTCTTCTTGACGACTATCTTCTCGATGAGCGGCGAATGCATGGGGTAGGTCCGCTCCACCCCAACGCCGTAGGACTCCTTGCGGACCTTGAAGGTCGAGGAAACGGCGTTGCGGTGGAAGCCGATGACGATCCCCTCGAAGTACTGGACGCGCTCCTTCTCGCCTTCCTTGATGCGCGAGTAGACGCGGATCGTGTCCCCCACCTTGAACGCGGGCAGATCGCTCCGTATTTGCGATTTTTCCAAATCCTTGAGGAGACTCATGGCGTTACCCCTTCCGTCCGTCGGTTCCAGTGGATAAACAAGACCTTATAATCTATTCCACGCCCCCGCCGGGTGTCAACTTCTTATTGGCGAGATCCGGGCGTCTTTCGAGCGTCCGCCGCACGGCCTCCTCCCGGCGCCATTCGCTGATAGCGGCGTGATCCCCCGATAAAAGCACTTCCGGCACCGAGTGGCCGCGGAACATGCGCGGCCGGGTGTACTGCGGCGCCTCCAGCAGCCCCTCCTCGAAGGAATCGCGGGAAGAGGCCATCGGGTCTCCCAGCGCGCCGGGGAGAAAACGGACGACCGCGTCGACCAGGACCAGGGCCGCAAGCTCCCCGCCGGTCAGGACGTAATCGCCTATGGAGATCTCCAGGTCGGCGAGATGATCCGCCACCCGCTGATCGACCCCCTCGTACCGCCCGCAGATCAGTATCAGGTGGTCCTCGCCCGAAAGCCGCCGCGCCAGCCCGGATGTGAGGGTTTCCCCCTGCGGCGAGAGCAGGACCGCCTTGCCGGCCCCGAACCGCTCCCTTAAAGCTTCCACCCCCGCGAAGATAGGCTCGGGTTTCATGACCATGCCGCCGCCGCCGCCGAACGGCGGCTCGTCGGTCACCCGGTGCTTTCCTTCCGCAAAATTCCTCAGGTCGTGCACCTCGACCGTCAGCAACCCCGCCTCCCTGGCCTTGGCCAGGATGCTGTGGTCGAGCGGCCCGTCAAAGATCCCGGGGAAAAGCGTCAATATGTCAACCCGCATCAAGCCAACCTTTCGGGGGGGCCGCGACTATGCGGCGTCCCGCGACGTCCACATCCCTTACGAACTCCGAAACGACCGGCAGGAGCGCCTCCTTCCCCACGGCGCGCCTTATTTCCAGCCAGTCGTGGGCGGGGCCGTGGACGACGCCCGCCACCCTCCCGATCTGGATGCCGTCCAGGTCGACGACCTCGCAGCCGACGAGGTCCGCGACGAAGTACTCGTTTTCCCCCGGCTGGGGAAGCTCGTCCCTCCGGACGAAGACGAGGTTGCCGACCAGCTCTCTTGCCGATTCGGCGGCATCGATGCCCTTCAACGCAAAAACGGCACAGCCGCCCGACCGCTGTGCCGCGCTTACCTCGAATTCGGCGCCCTCGGCTCCTCCGCCCCGCGCCCCTCCGCGCAACAGGAGGGTACGCGCCGCCAGGATCCCCGACGGGTCGCCCGAGACGGGCTTTACCTTTATGCCGCCCGCCACCCCGTGCAAAGCGACAACCTTTCCGACCTCCAGGAAGACCTGCGCCGCGGCGCCTTCGTCACGCGACAGCCGTTTTCTCCCGCTTCCCGTCCATGTACTTCTTCCAGATGCCCGATTTTTTCAGCAGGCTCTTTACGGTCTCAGTGGGCTGCGCTCCCTTGCGGAGCCACCGCAGCGTCAATTGCTCGTCGACCAGGAACCGGGCGGGATTCTCCCTCGGCTCGTAGGTGCCGACCCTTTCGATGAACTTGCCGTCTCTCGGTGCCTCCGAATCCGCCACCACCACGCGGTAGGAAGGAAGCTTCTTCCTGCCCGTCCGCGTCAACCGGATCTTGACCGCCATCTCGCAATCCTCCCCTGTCGTTGAATAGACATCAATGTAACATGGATCTTACCGGAAAAACGGCAGATTCCTCCCCGCCTTCCTGCCGCCCGCCTGCGAGAACCGCTTGATCATCGCCTCGGCCTGCTGGAAGTTCTTGAGTAGCCGGTTGACCTCCTGCACGGTCGTGCCGCTCCCCAGGGCGATCCGTTTGCGGCGGCTTCCGTTCAGGATCTTGGCGTTGTGTCTCTCCTCCCTGGTCATCGAGTCGATGATCGCAAGAGTCCTTTTAAGCTCCGCTTCATCCGGGGCCGCGCCTTTGAGATCCTTGAGCCTGCCTCCCATCCCCGGGATCATCCCGAGGATGTCCTCCATGGATCCCATCTTCCGAACCCTCAGGAGCTGCTCCCGGAAATCCTCAAGGGTGAACTGGCTCTTGCGCAGTTTCCGCTCGAGCTCCCGCGCCTGCTTTTCGTCGATCGTCTCCTGCGCCTTCTCGACGAGCGTCAGGATGTCGCCCATCCCCAGGATGCGGGAGGCCATGCGGTCGGGGAAGAACTGTTCGAGGGCGTCGAGCTTCTCCCCCACTCCGACGAACTTCACCGGCGCCCCGGTGACCGCGCGTATTGAGAGAGCGGCGCCCCCGCGGGCGTCGCCGTCCATCTTCGTGAGCAGGACCCCGGTCAGCGAAAGCTTTTGATGAAACGCCTTGGCGACGTTGACCGCATCCTGCCCCGTCATGGCGTCCGCTACGAGCAGTATATCCGCCGGGTCGACCGCAGTCTTGATACCGCGAAGCTCCTCCATCAATTCCTCGTCGATGTGGAGCCTTCCGGCGGTGTCGAGGAGGACGGTGTCGTAGCCGTTGAGTTCCGCGTATCGGACCGCCTCCCTGCAGATCTCCACCGGGTCGGCGCCCGGATCGCTGTCGAAGACCGGGATGCCGATCTGGCTTCCCAGGACCTTCAATTGCTCGATGGCCGCGGGGCGGTAAACGTCGGCCGGCACGAGGAAGGGGGTCCGCTTCTTCTTCTGGAGAAAAAGTGCGAGCTTGCCGCATGATGTCGTCTTGCCCGACCCCTGCAGCCCCACGAGCATGACGGGGACCGGCGGCCGCCGCGCCAGCGAAAGCTCCTGCGCCTCCCCTCCCATCATCTTCGCCAGCTCGGCGTGGACGATCTTTATGAAATGCTGGTCGGGGCTTAGAGAGGCGAGGACCTCCGCGCCCAGCGCCTTCTCCTTGACCGCGGCGGTGAAGTCCTTCACCACGTTGTAATTGACGTCCGCTTCGAGGAGCGCCAGGCGGACCTCGCGCAGCGCCACCTCGATGTTGCCCTCCGAGATGCGCCCCTGGCCTCTAAGCGCCTTGACGACGCCCTGGAATTTTTCCGTCAGGTTGTCGAACATATCGGACGCACTCTCCCCCTAGCCCCAAGTCGAAACTGGTAATCTACGGGAATTATACCGCCGCCGTCAATTCGAAAATCGTCGGTCCTGCGGGATTAAAAAGTTTAAGAACGTCCCCGAGGAAAGTAAAAAAAACCCCCCGGGGAATCCCCCGGGGGGTCGTCGTTGCTTATGTTGCCTAAGGCCGTTCTAGAACGCGTAGTTCAGGCGTCCGTGGAACGTGTACAGGTCGCTCGGGCTGTCCTGCCCCGCCGGCCTGTCGTAGAAGGAGCCGAGGAGCGCATAGGCGCCGTACACGCCGAAATCAAGGCCCTTGGAGATGTTGTAATTGACGTTGGCGTTGATTTCCGTCGCCATGCTCTTGCCCTTGGCTTCGGTTGCTACGGAAGCCGGCCGCTTCTTGTCGGCGGCGAGATACCCAGCGCCGAGCTTGCCCGTGATCTTGTCGGCGAACTTCTGGGTGTAGCCGGCCGCCACGAGGATCAGTCCGCGGCCGCCGTTGTTCGGGTTGAGGGCCAGTGCGGTCGCCGAGTTGATCATGTCGATGTTGGGGAACAGTATCGTAAGGTCGGGACGTGAATAGTACGAGGTCAGTGCCGCGAAATCCGAGCCGGTGACGACGCTCTTGTACTTAGTTGTCGCGGACGGATCGTTGTCGCCGCTGACATAGAGCAGATCGATGAACGCGTTGCCGGGGCCTGCCTTGGCGTCCGCGCGCGCGCCGAACGCGAAACCGGCAATCTTCACTTCCTGCGCCGCCGGAACGTCGTTATCCTCGAACTTCCCGAAGTTGTACAGGAAGAACGCGGTGACGGTCGCCGGGGCGAGCTTGATCGTGCCGTTGAGGCCAAGATAATACGCCTTCAGGCTCTCGAGGGCGGCTGCTTCGGTCGGCTGCACGATGAAGGAATTGGTGTCCCTGAGGAATGCGAAATGGAGCGTTGCGGCCGTGTCCTTGGTCGGCGTGAGCTTCGCGTCGATCGCGTAATAATCGGCCTCGTTCCCGCCGGCGTTGGTGCTGGTCCAGGCATTGTTGGCCGGCCCGCCGCCAGTGACATCATCGCGGACCTTCAGCCAGGTAAGCCTGAAGTTCACGGGGTCGTACTTGAAGTTGGCGACGACGCCCGCCTGGTCGGAATAGCCGAAGATAAGTCCGGCGAACTCGTCGGAGTAGCCCTGGAGACCTACCGTGAAGTTCCAGCTCGTGTTGGGGACCTTGAACCACACGAAGACGTTCTTCGTCTCGATGTTGATGGAGTCGCCGTTGCTGGCGAAGCCCTGGTTCCGGCCGGTATTCCCGCCGAAGTCCCCGAAGACGCCGTCGATCTCGAAGAAGGTGACGCCCTTCACGTTCTCATCACCGATCTCGAACCGGAGCCGGTTCCGCATCTCGGTGAACGATCTCGTCCTGTCGGTCTCGATGCC
Source organism: Candidatus Deferrimicrobiaceae bacterium (assembly GCA_036555205.1). Classification (GTDB taxonomy): domain Bacteria; phylum Desulfobacterota; class Deferrimicrobia; order Deferrimicrobiales; family Deferrimicrobiaceae; genus FEB-35. The sequence continues at coordinate 1,923 of DATBLU010000086.1, read as the reverse complement.
CGGCGTGCCGGTCTTGACGAGCGAAGCCGCAACCGCAGATACCATGCCGGGTACGCCCAAGCTGTTATTGCCGTTCCCTACGTAATTGGTCACCGTAGGTTTTACGCGGTAGAACCCGTTCAGTTTCATTTCGGCGGACGCAGGCACAGCAAGTGCCACCACAAGCGCCATCGCCAGCAGAACCAACCATCCCTTCCTCATAATTCCCCTCCTTGAAAAGATAAGTGCCGCTCTCCCAACAAAATAAAATCACAGGAAAAAACCATGGGTTCCAATTACTCTCCCTCCCCCATCACCTCCTCCCGTTCAAGTTGGTCGCATGCTCCTTCGAACCCTTGACGACTCCTCCGTATCAAACAATGGAAAAAAAACCCTGTTTTTTTCTTTGACTGAATATCATCTGCCCCAAAGCTTGTCAAGGGAATTTCCCCTTCAATCTAAACGATACAGGTGGATCCGGGACGCCGACTCCGAGGCGTACGAAGCGGCGGATTCGATCACCGACACCGCAACCCTGCTCCCGGACCCCGCCTTTCCGCCCAGCACGGCGAAGTCTGACATCAGGTTGTCGATCCGCTCCGAGGCCCCCTTCTCGGTGAACCCGTCCCCCCCCCAGGAGAGAAAGACGAGCCTGCTCCAGTCGAAGGTCCTCACGTCCTTGAACAGCACGTTCCCCTTCGCCTGCCGGACCAGGAGCACGGTCGATTTGCCTTCCATTGAAACGGGGTTGATACGCCCCCTGATGTAATGCCTGTCAGGTCCCACATTAGACCTGGAATCCGTGCCCCATGTGAAGAGCTGGATGGCGCCGCTGTAATACTCTTTGGTTTTATATACGGTTTTCCCCTTAGGGTCAACAAGTCGAATATGCTCGTCCGCGTCTATGTAAAGAAAACGGTTCTCGGCGTCGGCCGGGAGGGCCGCAAGGCCGAAGATACCGGCGTCGACCACGGTAGGAACGTTGCCGTCGGGAACGAGCGTATTGCCGTTCCACTTGAGGTAAACGATCTTGCCCGAGTACGGCTCCGTGACCCCCCTCGCCTGGCCGATCAGCCGCCTGTTCCCCTTTCCGTCTTCCAGGGAAATGATGTAGTAGGGGATTTCCGGGACGACGATCTCAAGTCCCTCTCCCTTGTACTTGACGACGAACGATTTCAACCGGTCTCCCACCAGGTCCGTGACGACGATCTCCGCCTTGCCGTCGCCGTCGACGTCGGCCATTTCCACGTTCAGGAACAGGTGGGAATTGCTCATCTCCATCTTCCGAAACGGCAGGACGTTGTCCGCGTTCACCTTGTAGACCCATAACTTCCGGCTGCCGATCGCCGCCACTTCGGGGCTTCCGTCCCCGTCCAGGTCCCCGCTCCCGATCCTGTAAAGCTCATCGAGGGTCTTGTTGGAGGAGGAGACCTTCACTATAGAACGAGGCTCCCAGGGGCCGGACGGCGCAACGGGAGGGGCCGCCTTGGCCGAAGGGTACGGGGCAACAGCCGCGGCTCCCGCCGCCGGATACGTCGGGAGCGGCGATCCCGGTTGCTGGGGGGCAGGGTATGCCTGCGGGGGAACGACCGGCGACGCCCTGACGATCGTTTTGATACCGAAGAGTTTTTCCGCGATCTCGGCGGCGAGGACTCCGAGCTGGGGGATTATCTCGTCTTCGGACGCGGCGGCGGCGAAAAAGGCGTTTGCCGTTTTACCCGTCGCCGGGTCCAGAGCGGTCGCGTCGATGCTGTATCCCTTGCCGAGCTTCGCCACGGTGCCCTGGAGCAGAATCGGTATGTTCGCTTCCCTCGCGGAAGCCGCCGCGGACTTTTCACCCGCGGGCAGGAGCGTCACCTCGGCGCCTGCCAGCGCCATCAGGCGCGACGACAACAGGCGCGGGAGAACGGATACGGTCTGCTGGATGTCTTCCTTGGCGAGCGA
>DATBLU010000063.1:0-1591 GCA_036555205.1 Candidatus Deferrimicrobiaceae bacterium | reverse complement strand
CGGGGAATGTCCACCGAGACCCCTCCCGCCCGCGTTGGATGATTCCTTGATCAGTCAGGAATTGCGGCACGACGGCCCGGCTCAGACAAAGTAAGAACCGTGCCCACCGCGGACCTCGGAGTTCAATGGTCAAACGCCGGCGCGCCAAGCACTTGGAGAGAACCGTTTCAGGCGGGAAACATACTCGGTGCGCGGAGGTGGGATTCCCCGTCCCAGAAGCGGACAGCGCCCGCGGCGCGCACCGATGACCGGTCGCGCCATTCCCCGTAGAAGAACAAGCGGCGCCGTCCTCAGCGGATCGGCGCCGTCACCTTACCCGGTAATTCCAGGTCCGGCTCAGAACCACTCGCACGACCATTGGGTGGTCGGCATGTAGCTGCAATGGACCGGAAGCGGACTCGCATAATTGAAGGTGAGCTTGTAGTTCATGCCCAGGCGGAGATATTCGAAGCGACTCCCATTGGACAAGGTGGGGATACCAGCCAGGAACTCCGGGACCAGATCCTCCAGGCTTCCTGGATAGTAGCCCCGAGCCCCACGGTAATTCTCGATGGTTCGCAGGATGACAGTTGCGGCGCGCTTGCCGCCGTCGGCAGCCGGTCCCTTGCCGGGTGGAAGCGGCTTGAAGTGGTACCAGGCCGCGCCGGCGATGATGCCAAGTATTAGCAGGAACTTCACGATTCGCCTCCGCTCACACATTGGTTCGCTGGTTGGGCTAGCAAGTCGGGTGCCGGGTGGAATTCCCCCGCTCCGCCGGGAATGTGTCCTCCGTCACCAGCTGCCATCCCCAATTGCCACAGCACCTTATGCTGCCCTGCCCAGCGGGGAATCAATCCCCCGGCCATCCGCTCCCGCGGAACGATTTGTACAGCAAGCAGTGTTTTTGCGGGCTGCACCGTGCCGGCTATTTCGGCTTGGTCTCCGCTGATTTCCCTGGCAGGGCCATCCACCACGGCTGGGAAGGGGGAGAGCGCGGGCGTCTGGGCATCTCAACCGCGGTCCAGGCCATCGCTACATTCCCGGCATGTCCGATCTCTTCGCTGCCCGCTCTCAGATGGCGATGTCTCTTGGCTTCCACATCATCTTCGCGGTGGTGGGTATCGGAATGCCGCTGCTGATGCTGGTCGCAGAGCGCCGCTGGCTCTCGACCGGCGATCCCATCGACCGGGAGCTGGCCCGGCGCTGGTCCCGGGGCACCGCGATCCTGTTCGCGGTCGGCGCGGTGTCGGGTACGGTGCTGAGCTTCGAGCTGGGCTTGTTGTGGCCGGGGTTCATGCAGCTGGCGGGCCCCATCATCGGGATGCCGTTCTCTCTGGAAGGATTCGCCTTCTTCACCGAGGCGATATTTCTTGGAATCTATCTGTACGGATGGGACCGGATTCCTCCCAGGGCGCACCTTGCCGCGGGCGGACTGGTGGCGCTGTCGGGAATGATCTCGGGGATCTTCGTAGTCATCGCCAACGCGTGGATGAACACGCCAACGGGCTTTGACCTGGTGAACGGCCAGGTCACGGCCATCGACCCGCTGGCGGCAATGGCGAATCCGGCTGCCCTGCCGCAGACCATTCACATGACGCTCGCGGCCTATGCC
>DATBLU010000057.1:0-5512 GCA_036555205.1 Candidatus Deferrimicrobiaceae bacterium | reverse complement strand
CCGTCCTGATGGAGAAGCAGAAGGCGCGGTTCCTGAAAGGCGCGGACGCGAACGGGATCCCGGAGAACAAGGCGCATGCCATCTTCGAGCAGATCGCGCAGTTCGGGGAGTACGGGTTCAACAAGTCGCACAGCGCGGCCTACGCCATGGTGGCCTACCAGACCGCCTTTCTTAAGGCCCACTATCCCGTCGAGTACTTCTGCGCGCTGATGACCTCGGAATCGGGCGACACGGCGAAGATCATCCGGTACATCAGCTACTGCCGTGAAAAGGGGATCCCCATCCTGCCGCCAGACGTGAACGAGTCCCGGTTCGCCTTCTGCCCTTCAGGCAAGGCGATACGCTTCGGCCTTTCGGCGATCAAGGGGGTGGGAGAGGCAGCCATCCTCTCCATCCAGGAGGCCAAGGGGGAAGAGCCCTTCGCTTCGACCGAGGATTTTCTCTCGAGGGTGGACCTGCGCAAAGTCAACAAGCGGGCGCTCGAGAGCCTGATCAAGGCGGGTGCGTTCGATTCCCTGGACGAGGACAGGGGAAGGCTGGTGGACAAGCTGTCCTCCTTGATGGAAACGGCGCAGGGGGAGGTGCGCAGGAGGGAATCCGGGCAGTTCGCGCTGTTCGGGGGAAAGCCCGATGCGCAGAAAACGGGAAAGGGGAAGAAGGCCGAGGCTGCGGCGCACGCATGGAGCCGCGGCGAGCGCCTGAAGGCCGAGAAGGAGGCCCTCGGATTCTATATCACCGGGCACCCCCTGGACGCCTGGGCGGCCGAGATCGCGCTGTTCGCCAACACCACATCCTCGCGCATCGGATCGGTAAAGTCCGGCTCCGAGATCAAGATAGGCGGGATAATCTCCGCGATCAGGGAAAAGACCACGAAGCGCGGAGAGAAGATGGCGATCATTACGCTTGAGGACCTCGAGGGGATCGTCGAGGTGCTGGTCTTCCCCGAGACGTACCGGGAGATCCGGGCCGAGCTGGACACGCAGGCTCCGATCCTGTTGATGGGGCGGGTGGATTCGGACGAGACATCGACGAAGGTGATCGCGGAGGAGATCTGCCGGATGGAGAACGTGCGGGAGCGCCTGGCCAAGTCGGTGCACATCCGGCTGCGCATGGACCTTTTGACGGCGCCCGACATCGTCGAGCTCAGGCGCACGCTCAAAAAGCACGCGGGCGAGAAGAAGGGATACCTGCACCTGGTGCGCGAGGGAGATTACGAGGCGGTGGTCGCGTTGCCGGAAGGGTTCGGCATCGCGCCGTCGCTGGACCTGGCCAGGGAGCTAAAGGGCCGGTTCGGATACGACGTGCTGCGCCTTCATTGATGCTGTCAACAGTCCAAAAACATGCGGAAATAGCCTGGCTGGTATGGGCCCGGAAGAAAAGCGGCGGCGGGCACGCGGGATCCTGCGCTCCCGACCTGATCGCGGAGCTTAAAAGCCTGGTAGAGGCCGCCGGAGGGGTGGTCAAGGGTGGGCAGACCCAGGCGATCTCCTCGGAGAACCCGGCGACGCTGATCGGAAAGGGAACGCTGGAGCGCCTCAAGGAGACGGTCCGGGAAAACGGGATCGACCTGGTGGTGTTCCAGAACCTGCTGCGGCCGAAGCAGCAGATGCTCCTCGAGCAGGAGCTGGAAGTCAAGGTGCTCGACCGGCGGGAGGTGATCCTCGACATCTTCGCCCAGAGGGCGCGCACGCGGGAGGGAAAGCTCCAGGTAGAGCTGGCGCAGCTCTCCTTCAGGATGGGGAGGCTGATCGGAGGGCGCAAGGAGCTGTCGCGGCTGGGCGGCGGCATCGGGACCAGAGGGCCGGGCGAGAAGAAGCTCGAGGAGGACCGGCGCAAGATCCGGTCGCAATTGCGGCAGATCGCCAAGGAGCTCGACACCGTAAGAAGGACACGGGCGCTGCACTATCGGAGGCGCAAGGAGATCGGATATCCCGTGGTGGCGCTCGTGGGATACACCAATGCGGGAAAATCCACCCTGTTCAACCGCCTTACCGGGGCCGACGTCTTCGTGGCGGACCAGCTCTTCGCGACCCTTGACCCGACGGCGCGCAAGTTCGTCCTGCCGGGCGGGGCGGAAGCCATACTCGTGGATACGGTGGGTTTCATCCACGACCTGCCGGACGAGCTCCGGAAAGCATTCCTTGCGACCCTGGAGGGCATAGGGGAGGCCGACCTGCTGATCCACGTCGCCGACGGCAGCTCGGAACACCTGGACGAGAACCTTGCCTCGGTCGATAAAATTCTGGCCGAACTCGGCTTCGCGGGGAAGCCGGCCGTCCTGGCGCTCAACAAGATGGACCTGGGATCGACCGGCGCGCAGGTCCCGGGCAGTTTCCGGATTTCCGCGGCGACCGGAGAGGGCCTGGATGCCCTGCTGCGCGCGGTCGAAGGAGAACCATGCCTGAATCGTTCGGAAAGGACAGGTTTGACCAGGCCCGCCTGATCAACATCGCGAACGCCCTCACGGCGTTCCGGGTCCTCCTGGTCCCCCTGTTCGCGCATCTGCTGATCTCCGGGCGCATCCGGCTCGCGCTGGCGGTTTTCGCGGCCTGCGGCATCAGCGACCTGCTCGACGGCCTGCTCGCGCGCCTCCTGCGGCAAAGGACCGTGCTGGGATATTACCTGGACCCGATAGCCGACAAGCTGCTGATGGCGACTAGCTTCATCGTGCTCGCATACGTGAAAATCATCCCGGAATGGCTGACGATCCTCGTGATCAGCCGCGACCTGTTCATCCTGGTGGGCAGCGTCCTCATCCTCCTGCTCCTGGATTCGGACAGGATCAATGCGACATTGCTAAGCAAGGTGAACACGGCCGTGCAGATACTGACCGTCGTGTACTTCCTCTCGGTCCGCGCGTTTCCCGCGATCGGCGGCGTCCTGGTTGAAGGATGGGAGCCGGCCGTCACCGGGGTGGTGGTGGCGATCTGCGCCATAACGACGGCGGCATCGGGGGCGCACTACATGTTCGTAGGATTCAAGCAGCTCTCCGATGCTTAAGGGAGTCCTGGTCGAGTCGGTGGCGGCGGGCAGTCCGGCGATGCTCGCGGGGATCGCGGCCGGAGACCGCGTCCTGTCGGTGTCCGGGGAGCCCGCGGAAGACCTTCTCGACCTGCATTTCCTTACCAGCCGCGGGCGATTCCGCCTGCGATGGGTTGACCCCCGGGGGGAAATAAGGGAAAAGCAGTTCCGCACGGGCGGCCGGCCTCTGGGGATCTACCCCGAGCCGATCCGCGTGAGGCGATGCCGCAACCGGTGCGTGTTCTGCTTCGTGCACCAGCTCCCCAAGGGAATGCGGCGCAGCCTCTACATAAAGGACGAGGATACGCGCCTTTCGTTCCTTCACGGCCAGTACGTCACCTTCTCCGACATAACCGGGGATGAGATCCGCAAGATCCTTAAGTACCACATGTCGCCGCTGTACGTTTCGATACACACCACGGACGACTCCCTTCGCAGGAAGATGCTGGGCAATGCGGAAGCGGCCGAAATAATGGGCGTGATGAAGCGCCTGATCCGGGGCGGCATCGCCCTGCACGGGCAGATCGTGGTATGTCCCGGGATCAACGACGGCGGCGAGCTGGAGCGCACGATCAGGACGCTGCTGCCGCTGCGTCCGGGCCTTAAAAGCGTGGCCGTGGTCCCCGTCGGTCTCACGGCGCACCGTGGGGGGCTTCCTCCCCTGCGGCCCGTAAGCCGGGCGGAAGCCGCGGAAACGCTTGCCATGCTGCGCAGAATCGGACTGGAATCCTTCAAGGCCGGAGAGGAGCCGTTCGCGGTCGCCGCCGACGAGTATTATCTTGCGGCCGGGAAAAAGGTCCCCGGACGGAAGGCATACGGCTCGTTCGCGCAGATCGAAAACGGCGTGGGGCTGCTGAGGCAGTTCCTGGACGGCGGCAAGTCGCTTTTCCGAAAGAAAAGCTGGGACAAGGCTCCAAACGGCGGCGCCGTCGTCACCGGCATGTCCGCGCGGATGCATGTCGCGGCATTCATTGACGAATTCTCCAGGCGTTCCCGGGCAAGCTTCGAACTCGTGCCGGTGGAGAACCGCCTGATGGGCGCCGGCGTGACGGTGACCGGGCTTCTGGGGGGCGGAGACATCGTGGAAGCGCTTAAAAAACGCAGGCGTTCCAGGATATTCCTGCCGACGGTCACGCTGCGGGACGCGGGCGACCTGCTGCTGGACAACGTCTCGCCCGGCGACATCGCCAGGGAGACCGGCGCCGAGGTCGTCCTGTTCGACGCGACGCCGAAGGGGTTTTTCAGCGCCGTCTACACCTTAAAAAATGGATAATACAATTGACAATTCAGATGGTTGTCTGCTATTTATAATTGTTCGAAAACCGGGGGGCGATTAGCTCAGATGGTTAGAGTACCTGCTTGACATGCAGGGGGTCACTGGTTCAAGTCCAGTATCGCCCACCATATTCTCCCCCACCCACGGTGGAACCTGTCTCGGCGCGGCGCCGGCAGGCCGGCGCTCGTGAAGGAAGACGAATGACCTTGTTGGAGCTGGCAAAAAAGCAGGGAAAGGCCAAGGTGGCTGTCGCCGCCAGGGTCGGAGGGGAGATCCGCGACCTTTCCCGCACCGTCCCGGAAGGCGCGGATGTGGAGTTCCTCACCCCCGCCGATCCCGATGGAATCGAGGTCGTCCGGCACAGCACCGCCCACGTGATGGCTGCCGCGGTAAAGGAACTTTTCCCGGACGCGCGCATAACGATCGGCCCCGCCATCGAGAACGGATTCTACTACGATTTCGACGTGGAAACTCCGTTCACACCTGAGGACCTGGCGCGCATCGAGGAGAAGATGGCCGAGATCGTCCGGTCCGACTTCCCGTTCACCCGCGAAGTGGTGTCGAAGGAGGAGGCCGTAAAAAAGTTCCCGGGAGAGCCCTACAAGGAAGAGCTGCTCGCGGACATACCGGACCCGACCGTTTCGCTTTACAAGGTCGGCAATTTCCTCGATCTGTGCAGGGGACCGCACGTCCCCAGCAGCGGCAAGGTCGGCGCATTCAAGCTGATGAACACCGCCGGCGCGTACTGGCGAGGGGACTCGAAGAACCGGATGCTGACCAGGATCTACGGCTGCGCGTTCGCGACGAAGAAAGAGCTCGATGCCCACCTGGCGCTGCTGGAGGAGATAAAGAAGCGCGACCACCGCAAGCTGGGCAGGGAGCTGGACCTGTTCAGCGTCAACGAGGACATCGGGGCCGGGCTGATCCTGTGGCATCCCAAGGGCGCGCTCGTGCGGCGTATCATGGAGGATTTCTGGAGGGACGAGCACGCGCGGGCCGGGTACGACCTCGTATTTTCCCCGCACATCGCCAAGCTCGACCTGTGGCGGGTGAGCGGGCACCTCGACTACTACAGGCAGAGCATGTTCGGCTCGATCGAGGTCGAGGGGCAGGATTACCAGCTCAAACCGATGAACTGCCCGTTCCACATACAGATATACAAGTCGAAGATGCGCTCCTACCGCGACCTGCCGATACGCTATGCGGAGCTTGGCA
>DATBLU010000030.1:0-5690 GCA_036555205.1 Candidatus Deferrimicrobiaceae bacterium | reverse complement strand
TGTTCTTGTTGCCCTTGGTAAGGGCCATGGCATGCGCGATCAGGTGGTCCTGGAACGCTTCCGTCGTCTTGCGGAAATCGATTCCGTCGACGCCGAATTCCACCCCCGCGGTGATGCGTATCGCGGCGCTGTCCCGCATGGCGGGCGGGAGGTCGCTCTTTTCCAGCCACCCCTCGTTCTTCAGCACGACCAGCCGTTCCACCAGGTTTTCCAGCTCCCTGATGTTTCCCGGCCAGGAGTATCGCATCATGGCTTCCATCGCCTCCGGGCGGAATCCGGGGTGATGGCGACCCGTCTTCCGGTCCCACTTGGCGAGGAAATGCCCGGCCAGGACCGGCACGTCGTCGATGCGCTCGCGCAGGGCGGGAAGGTGGATGGGGATAACGTTGAGCCGGAAGAAGAGGTCCTGGCGGAAACGCCCCGCGGCGATCTCCTTATCGAGATCCCTGTTGGTCGCGGCTATGACGCGTACGTCCACGTTCACCGTCTTCGTACCGCCCACCGGGATGAACGACTGGTCCTGAAGGACCCTTAAAAGCTTCACCTGCAACGACGGGCTCATCTCGCCGATCTCATCCAGGAAGATCGTCCCCCGGTTGGCCATTTCGAACCGGCCGCTCCGCTCGACGTGCGCGCCTGTATAAGCCCCCTTGACGTGGCCGAACAGCTCGCTTTCCAGAAGCTCGGCCGGTATGGCGGAGCAGTTTACGGGCACGAGAATCCGGTCCGCCCGCTTGCTGTTGTAGTGGACTGCGCGGGCGATCAGCTCCTTTCCGGTCCCGCTCTCGCCCAGGATCAGGATGGTGGAGTCGGTGGCGGCGACCTTGCGGACTAGGTCCAGCACCTGCCGGATCGGCTCGCTCAAGCCCACTATGTTCTCGAACGTGTAATGCCGGATCGCCTGGGTCTTGAGGTGTACGTTCTCCTTCCGCACGGCGGTGAGCTCCAGCGCCCGCCCGACAAGGTTTGAGACCTCCACCACCTTGAACGGCTTGGTGATGTAGTGGAAGGCCCCGAGCTTCATCGCCTGAACGGCGTTCTCCACCGTGGCGAACGCCGTCATAAGTATGACTTCGCACTTGGGCAGGACCTTCTTTGCGTGGGCAAGGACCGCCAGGCCGTCGACACCGGGCATCATGAAGTCGGTCAGGACCACGTCGATGTCGGTACGGTCGATGATCGAGATCGCCTCGCTGCCGGATTTAGCCAGGTGGAGCCGGATGTCCGGCGAGGCAAATACTTCCTTCAGAAGGGAAATGGTATTTTCTTCATCGTCGGCGATAAGCAGCGTCTTGGGCATAGGCCGATTTTACCGCGGTTTGGATAAAGTTTCGCTACGATTCGGTCGATATGCACCCTGCAGGCAGAAACTGCCCACCGGAGGCCTATTTCGCGTGAAACCCTCGAACCGTAAGGGAAACGGGGTCGGGAAGACTCCAATGAAGGAAGCGGAAAACAAGCCCGTTTCCTCCCCGGACCGCGCCGAAGGGGGGGGTGCCGTCAAGAAAGTGGCAGCCCTCCGTGCCGCGATGAACAACGGGACTTATCGTGTGGAACCGAAGAAAGTCGCCGACAAGATCGTCAAGGATGCGGTTCGGGATATCCGGAGCCGGCTCCGCTAGCCATCGTTATCCGATTCCCGGTAATTGGGATAAAATCAAATCGATAGGAAAGTTCAGCGGGAGGTGCCAGTTCCACCGTGGTCCGGCCCGGCTTCCAGGAGGTCCTGCGGCAATCGCTGGACGACCTGCCCAGGATGTTCCGGCAGGCGCTCGATAACATTGCGGTCGTGGTGGAGGATTGGCCTCCCGACTGGCTTCTTGACGAGCTGGAGATACCGCCCGAAGACACCCTGTACGGGTTCTACCACGGGGTCCCCCTTCCCGAGCGTTCGGTCTCCCTTACGGGAAATCTCCCGGACAAGATTTCGATATACCGCGGCCCCCTGATGGAGGATTTTCCGGATCCGGCCGAGCTGCGCCGCCAGATCCGGGTGACGCTGCTACACGAGATCGGGCACTATTTCGGCATGGATGAGGAAGAGCTCGCCCGGCTCGGCTTCGAATAGCCTCGATACGCCCTCACCCGAAGATTTTTATATCCCCCGGCACGTGTTTTAGGTATACAGTATACAAAAACCGGCAAGCCCTACGGTTGCCCCGGCCTATCTTACGACCGTGCCTTGCGAAAGGGGGATAGGGATGCTTGCACTGCGCCGCGTGTTTTTCGATGGGGCCGATCGCCCGGAGCTTGTCCTTCTCCATTACACCGCCGCACCGGAAGGCTCAACTGGAGAGGAAACCGCACGGGCCTCCCTCGTCATGCGGCCGTCCGCGCAGCCCGGGAGAAGGGAAACGCTGGTTTTCCTTCCTTCGCCCCCTCCGGGACGCCGCATCCTTCTGCGGTACTTTTTTTCCACCATCGGAGGAGGCGCCGAATGGTTCTCCCCGACATACGAAGTGGCCGTGCCGGGGGATGATGTAGCGGGCGACCTGATGCGGGTCGAGGAAGAAGGGCATGGAAACCTACCGCCGGCCCGCGGGCTGGGCGCGTTCCGGCTCATGCTCCCTTTACGGAACGGGGAGCCGAAATCCGGCCCGGTCCGGTACGGCTTCGGCGCGATGAGGAAAAAACCGTCCGCGGAGCTATGCCGCGCCAGGTTCCCCATGGACGGAAACGTGCCGGAGGTCGAGGTTCCCGAAGCGCTCTCGGTGCTCAAGAACAGGCCGATGCCCTTTTTCCTGTACCACGTCGCCGGCGAGAAGGGCCCACTGGTCGCCGACAAGATCAACTGCGCGCGGCTGACCTTGAAGGACGACGAGGGCGAGGTGGTCTGCGCGCGCCTCCTCTGGGGCGATCCCTCGTGGAAAGCCCAGAACCTTTCCGTGATGGAGGTCAAGAATTTCGCCTCGGAGGATGCGAGGGCGCGGGACTACTTTTTCGCGTCCGACAGGGAAGCATTCCTCGAGGCGCGGTCGGCCGCGATCAGCCGGCATCCGGTTCCCAGGACGTTCGAGGCGTTCGTGTACGGGCCTTCGGACAGCGTCGCCGAGTACTGTTTCCAGGTGCTCATCCGGCACGCCGACGGATCAGTAGCGGCGGAGTGGCGGAACCGCGGCGGAGGCAACTGGACGGTCAGGCTGTAGCGCCGCGCCTAAAGCGCCGACAGCAATTCGTCGATCTCGCCGTCGGTGCCGACCGTGATCCGCAGGCAGCCGACCAGCCGCGGAACGTCGAAGTAGCGGACCAGGATCTTCCGGCTTTTAAGCGCCTCGTATATCTTCCCCGCCGGTTTTCCGCCGTTTCTCCGGGCAAGGACGAAGTTCGATTGCGATGGGAAGGGAGTGAATCCGGCAGCGGGAAGACTGGCTGTCAGCCGCTCGCGCGTCTTCCGTATCCTGGCCGCGTTGCGCTCCATCCAGGCCGTGTCCGACAGCGCCGCCTCTCCTGCGGCAATGCTCAACCGGCTCATATTGTAGGAGTCCTTCACCTTGCAGAGCCCCTCCACGATCCGTGGGTGGGCGAACCCGAGCCCGATCCTCATTCCGGCGAGGGAGTACGACTTGGAAAGCGTGCGCAGCACGATGACGTTTTCCCGTTCCCGGGCCAGGGACAGGGCGTTTTCTTCCGCGAAATCCGCGTAGGCCTCGTCGATGACGAGCACGCCGGGCACGCTGTCGGCGAGGCGCGAGAGAACGTCGAGCGGGACTGCGGTCCCCGACGGGGAGTTGGGGCTGGCCACCACCGTTACGTTGGCGCGGGCACGGAAAATGCCCCGCGGGAGGGAATAGTCGTCGGGGTAGGGGATACCTTTAAGCCTTCCCCCCTGGATCCGCACGAGCGTGTCGTAGAGCGTGTACGTCGGGACGGGGCAGCAGAGCGTGTCTTTTTCCCCGACGAATGCGCGGGCGATCATGGCCAGCAGGTCGTCGGACCCGTTTCCCGCTATGACCTGCGGAAGCTCGAACCCGTATGTAAGCGCGGCCTGCCGCCGAAGCCGCGTGGCGTCCGGGTCCGGGTACAGTCGAAGCGAATCGTCGGATTCGGCGAGGATCGCCCGGCGGACCCTCGGCGAGGGGGGATAGGGGTTCTCGTTCGTGTTGAGCTTGATGTACCCGCCCTCCTGGGGCTGCTCGCCGGGCTGGTACCCCTTCATGCGGGCGACGTTTCTCCGGAACGCGACGGTCAACCCCGCCCTCCCTTCTTCCCGAAGAAGCGGCTGCCCAGCCTTTTCCAGGCCGGAAGCGACCGCTCGACCGACACCGGGTCCATGCAGTACGCGACCCGGAAATATCCCTTGCGGCCGAAGCCGCTTCCCGGCACGACCAGGACGTTTTCCTCCCTCGCCGCGGAGATGAACTTCATCTCGTCCTCGACCGGCGACCGGGGGAACAGGTAGAACGCGCCGCCGGGCGGGACCACGGAAAATCCCGACTCAGTCAGGGTCGAGACGAGCATTTCCCTGTTCCTGCCGTAGACGGACATTTCGGCCTCGATCCCCTGGAAACCCGCGACAGCCCGCTGCATGATCGAAGGGGCGTTGACGAACCCCAGCACGCGGTTGCAGAATACGCAGGCGTCGGCCAGCTCCGCGGCGTCGGCCGCGCGCGGGCTTATGGCAAGGTATCCGATCCTCTCGCCGGCGAGGTTCAGGTCCTTGGAGTGCGAGTAGGCCACGAGCGTGTTGCGCAGCGCGGCGGCGGGCGGGTAGAAGGACGTTCCCGGGTAGACTATTTTCCGGTACGGCTCGTCCGACAGGACGTAGATGGGGCCCCCTGCAAGCCTCTCCCCGTCCGAAAGCACGCGGGAGAGCTCCCGCAGCGCATCCTTGGGGTAGACCGCCCCGGTCGGGTTGTTGGGGGTGTTGAGCAGGAGGGCCTTCGTCCTGCCCGTGATCGATGCCCTTATCGCTTCCGGATCGAGCTGGAAATCGTCGGCGGATTGCACGACGACCGGGACTCCGCCCGCGTTGCGTACGTAGAAAAGATATTCGACGAAATAGGGGGCGATTACGATCACTTCGTCGCCGGGGGAGAGGATCGCACGCAATGCGACGTTCAGCGCGCCCGCGGCCCCGACGCTCATCATCACCAGCCCCGGGGTGAATGCGAGCCCGGTGGATTTCTCGAGGTCTTCCGCCACACGCTGCCGGACGTCCGCGAATCCCGCGTTCGGCATGTACTTGTGAAGGTCCGGCGGCGGGTTCGCCGCGAGCCGGGCAAGCTCCCGCGCAAGGGGGGGCGGCGGGTCTCCGAACGGGTTCCCGAGGCTGAAATCGAAGACGTTTTCCGGCCCCTTTTTCGCCTTCAGAAACGCGCCTTCCTCGAACATCTTGCGGATCCACGACCCTTGCCGGATCGCCTCCCGTATTTCGGGGGATGCGGGCATCTTGGCTCCTTTCGGTGCCATTCACGATACGTCAACGGAAGACAGGATTTCAAGGCGAAAGGTCCGGATATTCCGTTGAAACATCGGGGCGTATGGCCTAAATTATGGAAGGTCCGCCGGGTTCACGGCGACAACCAATACTAATGTTCATTCGGACGGGAGAAAACGTGAAACTCATCCATCGATCGTGGATTTTTCCGATGTTCCTGCTGGCTATTCTATCGGGCTGCTCGACGGGGAATGTCCTGACCATTCCCGGCGGGCTTTCGGGCAAGGCGCCGCAGGCTTCCGCCGGCGCGCCG
>DATBLU010000028.1:0-2382 GCA_036555205.1 Candidatus Deferrimicrobiaceae bacterium | reverse complement strand
TACGCCTATGATTGCGCTCGCCTGGCGGACGGAGGTGGCGTACGAGACCTTCGCCATCTGGAGTCCCATGCGGTATGTGATGAAGGAGGCGAACAGGACAAGTCCCGCGAAAATGCCCCGCGCCCAGTGCATCCGGACTTCTTCCATTAAATGGATCCGGGACGTCGTGAGGACGACGTTGGCCAGCAGAAAAAGAAACAGTACGATGTCCAGATAGTAGGTGTAGAGGAATACATCGATTACCGTCACCCCCTGCTTGTCCACGATCGCTCCCACCGAATAGAAGACGCCCGCGGAGAGGGCGAGAAGCACGCCGGGCAGCCGTATGTTGCGGAGCGGGAACGTGAGTCCCACCCAGGATATCTCCTGCACCTGGAGAATATAGGCGCCGAGCGTGACGATGAAGATACCGGAAAGCCCGAGCGGGGACAACCGCTCGCCCAGGAACAGGTACGCCCACAAGGGGATGTAAAGCGGGCCGGTCGTAGTGAGAGGATAGGCGAGGGAAACGTCAATGCGCTCATAGGCCGCCGTCAGGCACATGTGGTAGAGGGAGAAGAACAGGCCCCCTCCCAACGCGAATAGCAGCACCGGCCCCCGCGGAAGGGGGATCGCCCCGTGGGCCGCGATCCACCATGCGGAGAAGATCGCTATCGCCGATCCGTGCATGAAGACGTTGAAGGCGAGTTTTCGCCGGCTTGTCTTGAGGACCAGGTTCCACGCGGCGTGCATCGTCGCGGACACGAGGATGAGCAGCAAGGCCTTCTCCGGCATCCCGATAAGTTACGGCTGTCCGCCGGTCCCCGTCAACGGAGAACGCCAGCGCCGACGGGGCGGATTGACCTGCATCAAGGCGTGGATGAGCGGGATGCGATACGTTGGCGACAGATACATGCGCGGAGACCTGAAATGGAATATGTCCATATAGCGCTTACGGCGGTCCACCTGCTTGCCGTGATCGCATGGCTGGGGGGGATGATCTTCCACATCGTCGTTTTGGACCCGGTGTTCAGGAAGAACGAGGTGACGTTCCAGAGCGCCTTTCTACTGGCCCTCATGGAGCAGCGGTTCCGCAAGCTGGTCGGGACCTCCATCGCCCTGCTCGTCGGCAGCGGGATCGTCAAGGCGTACTTCCTGCTCGGCTCGCTCCCGGCGCTGTGGACGACCTCCACCGGGCGTTATGTCCTGCTCAAGGTCGGGCTCACGGGTGCGATGCTCTTCATTTTCGCCATCTGCCCGAAGACGAAGTCCTGCTCCTCGATCCCCGGCGTCTGCGACATCGCCTCGGAGGCGATCCTCGGCGGAAAGGAGGGGACCATACGCGAACGATCGAAGGTCGTTCTCCCGAAGGTCGCGCTCGCCCTCGGGGTCGTTGCGATGGCCGCCGCCATAGTATTGCGCGGATAAAATCCGTATACGTTCCAAAAAACTTTATCTGAAGTTCGGGGACGTTCTTGAACTTTTTAAAGTTTTTCCCCGATTTCGCAAAAGTTCAAGAACGTCCCCCAGATAAAGTTTTTTAGAACGTCCCCAAGTATTTATAATAGGCGGATGTCGTTGTCTCGACCTTTTCGGGGAATCGCCCTTATCGCCGCCGGGCTCGTCGTCGCCTGCGCGGCATGGATCGGCATCTCCCTCCTCTTCCTTCCTTCCGTCGCACCGCTCGCCAATCGGAGGGCATCCGTCGTCATCACCGTAAAGGACTGGAACCGGAAGGATCACCCCTTCGTCCTGGGGCCGCGCAACAGGTACTGGACGCCGGTCAACGCCGTGCCCGCTTCGCTTAAAAAAGCGGTCATCGCCGCCGAAGACGCCAACTTCTACGCCCACGAGGGGGTCGACTACGAGGCGATCAGGGAGGCGATCAAGACCGACCTCCAGAAGGGGAAGTTCGTCCGGGGCGGAAGCACGATAACCCAGCAGGTCGCCAAGAACGTCTTCCTGTCGCGGGAAAAGACGATTTCCCGGAAAATAAAGGAGATCGTACTTGCGCGCCGGATGGACGACGCGCTGTCCAAGTCCCGCATCCTGGAGCTTTACCTGAACGTGGCCGAGCTGGGGCCGATGATTTACGGAGTGGGGCATGCATCCACGTATTATTTCGGGAAGCACCCGTCTGCGCTGACGGTGCGTGAGAGCGCCTTCCTCGCCTCCATGCTGCCGGGCCCGAAGGTGTACAACCCATACCGCAAGCTGGGCAGGGTCGTCAGGCGGTCCGACCGTATCCTCAGAAGGATGTTCGCCGCCAGGATGATAACCGAGGACGAGTTCAGGGCCGCGATGGCCGAGTCGCCGAACGTCGCGGGGTTGGAGCGGAAGGTGGAAAAAACGATGGCATCGCCGCCGCCCGAGGAAAGACCGCCGATTGCGCTTCCTTTGGAG
>DATBLU010000356.1:0-2673 GCA_036555205.1 Candidatus Deferrimicrobiaceae bacterium | reverse complement strand
CTGCCGCCCGGCATCCATCCTCCGCGTCGCGCGCTCCAGCAGAAGCGCGACATTCCCGCGCTTCCCGGAAACCCATGCGGAGGGCGAGCGAAGGCGCAGAGCGGTATCCAGTTCCGAAACCCGCACGCGCGACCTGCGGGCAAATTCCTGCATCCTTTCCGCAAGCGCGTCCGTGGACTTCGCAAGGGCATACCGGCGGGACTGTACGAGGGGCCTCGGGTCGGCGAGCGCTCCGGCTGTTATCCGATATTCCCTGCGAAGCGTCTGACGGTGATGGCGCTCCGCCCTCCGCGCCCGCAGGACAAGCCCCGCCATGCGCTCCGCGGCCTCCGCGCAGTCCGGAACGGCCATCTGCGCTGCCGCGGTCGGAGTGGGCGCCCGGAAGTCGGCCGCGAGATCGGAGAGCGTGAAATCGGTCTCGTGCCCCACCGCGCTGATCGTCGGGACCGGGGAGGAAGCGATCGCCCGCACCACCGCCTCCTCGTTGAACGCCCATAGATCCTCGATGGACCCTCCGCCGCGGCCCACGATTACCAGATCGACCCCGCCGTGCGCGGCAATCGCCGACAGAGCGGCGGCTATGTCCTGGGCCGCGCCTTCCCCCTGCACCTGCGCCGGGGCCAGGGTGATTCCGATAGCCGGCCATCGGCTCCTGGCGACGCGGATAATGTCCCGAAGCGCCGCGCCCTGACGCGAGGTGACGATTCCGATGCGCGCCGGGAAGGATGGAAGCACCCGCTTCCTTTCCGGATCGAAAAGCCCTTCGGCGGCGAGCCGCGCTTTTCGCTTTTCCAGTTCGAGAAGGAGGCTTCCCAGTCCGCGGACCTCAGCCGACTGGGCGTAGATCTGGTACTCCCCCTTTTTCTCGTAGACGCCGAGAGATCCCGATACGATGACCGTCTGTCCGTCCCGTATCTCCCCGAAGATGAACCGGTCCCTTCCGCGGAAGAGCACCACCCGGACCTGCGCCCCCTCGTCCTTGAGCGAAAAGTACCGGTGCCCGGAAGGGTAATGCTTGTAATTGGAGACTTCCCCCTCGACGCTGACGGATCTGAATCCGCCCTCAAGGCATGCCTTGATGCGCGCCGTCAGCTCCGTTACGCTCAGGACCCCGCTCCGCGCGCCGCGCGCCGGGCCGAAAAGATCTCCATCCGCCATGTCCGCCTCAGCTCACCCTTGCGTCCCCGTCGCGCTCAGGAGCTCGTCCAGGGTTACCGCCTGCACATTCTCGTTCGTGAGACGCGGAATAAGCTCCGCCATCATACGCAGGGTTTCCGATCTGCCGTGGCAGATCAGCACGGCGGCTCCCTTTTCCCTGGCGATCGACAACGCCCGCTCCCACTGGCGAATCATATCCGCCTGGCTCATGTCGGCGTCGAGAAAGACATCCCTCCTGGCGGAAGGAATGCCTGCCCGCCGGGCCGCCTCCGGCGCCACGGACTTCGGCGTCGTCACGCTGTCCAGCAGATAAAGCCCCTTTTTACCAAGGACGGACGCATAAATCGCCATCGCATCCGGGTCCGAGGTAACCGCGGAGCCCATGTGGTTGCTGGCGCCCGTCGCCTGGGGGAGTTCCTCGGTCATTCGGGTCAACAGCGATTCCATCTCCTCCGCGGTCATGCCGCGGCGGATCCTGAAGCGCTCGGTCCGGTCGGACGCGGCGGATTCCGGCTCCATGGGCACGTGCAGGATGACCCCCCACCCGCGCGCCCGGGCGGACTCAGCCACCTTGCGGGAAGAGGGACCGAAGGGGATGACCGCCACGGTCAATCTGGCGGGGAGTTTCAGCCACTCCGCGTCACGCGAAGGTTCATATCCGAGGTCGTCAACGACTATGGCCAGACGCGGAAGCGGCAGGGACGGAGCTTGAGGCATCGCCTGCGCCGGCTGGGCCTGCGGCGCCTGCGCCGGGGGCTGCGGAGCGAGAGGGGGCGACGGGGCGTTTCCCCCGCCGGGCAACAGGAACGCCACGCCCACGACCAGGAGGCCGGCGAGGAACGCTCCGAACATCAACATCCCCAGCCTCAGCGGACGTCCGCGGCCTTCCCCGCTCCCTGCCGGCCCCTTCCTCATTTTTCCCTTGCCGCGGAAACCTTCAGGAAGCCTTGCCCTTGTCGATGTATCGAAGCTTGAAGATCTCCCACCCCTTCAGGAGCTCCACCGCCCGCTCGAGCTGGGGATCCTTGGCGTCTTCCTTTGAGACCGCGTCCTTGTTCCCGTTCTTCTTTCCCGACGGCTCCTCCTTCTTCTCGTTCGAAGGCGGCGGCGCCTTTCCCGGGGCCGGGGGTTCCTTCCCTTCTTCCTCCCCCCTCAAATGCCGCTCGATGTCCCTCTCGCGGAGCGGCGTCGGGTGGCCCTCCGGGCCTTCCTTGCCGTCGCCAAGGACGAGGTCGGGCTCGATACCCTTCGCCTGGATCGACCGTCCGTTCGGGGTGAAATAGCGGGCCGTCGTGAGCCGGATCGCGGATCCGTCCTCCATCGGTATGATTGTCTGAACCGAGCCTTTGCCGAACGTCTGCGTCCCCAGGAGGATCGCGCGCCCGTGGTCCTGAAGGGCCCCGGCCACTATCTCCGACGCGGAGGCGGACCCGGCGTTAACGAGCACGACCATCGGGAAACCGGCATAGGTCCCGTTTTTGTGCGCGAAGTACTTGAACTTCTGGTTTTCGATCC
>DATBLU010000313.1:0-13204 GCA_036555205.1 Candidatus Deferrimicrobiaceae bacterium | reverse complement strand
GGCTCCACCGCGCCGTCACGGGCGGCTATGTCCAGGAGGGCCGCTTCGCCGTCCTCCGCAAGCAGCTGCCTGATCCTGGCCTCCCCGAGCGCCTCGAGCGGCGTCGCCGGCTTTGCGGCCAGCCACGCTTCGCAGGGCGCGAAGCGAGAGCACACGACCGCCCATCCCTCGTCGCTCAGCGCATCCGCGCCTCCAAGTACCGGGGCCGCGACCTCCTCGCGGAAGCGCCGCACCGCGTCGGAATAGGCGGGATTGAGTCCCGACGAGAGCGGCATGGCCTTGCCGGCCGCGGGCACCGCGACCGGGAACTGCGCCAACGCCTCTACGGACCCGCCCAGGTTCTCGGCGGACAGCTTCTGGTAATCCGCGTCGGCCGGACCCAGAAGCGATGCCGAGCGGCCGTCGTACGCGGCGAGCCGGCAACGCTGGAAATAATCCTCGATCTTGGGTCGAAGGGACTTGAAGAGCTCGTACCGGGCCGCCGTTTCGTCTCCGAACGGGCGGATCTCGGCCTTTCGGCCGGCCTCCCACCAGTCGCGAAGAGCCTTTGCCTCCGCATAGAAGCGGCCGATCGTCTCGGCCGCCACTCCCGGCTCGCCGCTTCGGTCGACCTGGCTCCCAAGGCACGCGATCATGTCTTCTATCGCGGCGCTCAACGCAGGATCGCCGGACGCCCGGGCAGGCACGATGCCGTCCCCGTTGAACCTGGCCTGGGAAAATATCCGCGCGGTGTCGCTTACGTCCTCCAGGGTGATCTCCGTCGCGCCGGACTTGCCCAGCGCCGTGAGAACGAGGTTTACCCCCGACATGACGGCCTTCCCCTCGTCCGTGGATTCGTTTATGGACGAAAGCGGAAGCCGGTCCTGGCGCCGGACAAGGAAGTCCGGGTCCACGAGCGCCTTCCCCGCCCACTCGACCGCGGCGATGATCTCGGGCGCCCGGATATGTCCGTCCGCGTCGGAATCTACGAATTCAAGCGTCCTGCGGTCGAATTCGATCCCGGCGACGGGGCAGCTCAAGGCCACCCAAAGCTTCTGGTCCAAGGTTCCCAGTGCCAGGAGGTCGTCCCCGGTCTCGAGAAGGACCTGGTCGAAACCGCCGGCGCGGAAGAACCCCCACCGGTGGTTCTGCGGAGATGCGGCGACTGGCTTGTCGGGGGTAGTCACAGTATTCGTTCCTCCTTATCTCCGCCTGGGCGCAATTTACTTGAGCACGAATACGGCGCGGCTATCCTTGAGCTTTTCCTTCTTCTCAGGCGCGAGCGTCTTGGGCTCCAGCAGGAAGACCCGCTCCGGCTCGACCAGCTTCGATGCGAGCAGGTAGTCCTTGACGGCTTTGGCGCGCCTCTGTGCAAGCAGGCGCAGGTCGTCGTCGGTCACCTGGAGGTGAGTGTACATGAGTTTCTCCATCTCGGGGACGGGGAGGTCCTTGAGCATTCCGATGAAGTTCCGGGGCTTGGGGAACTTCTCTTCCCGGTACGCTTTTTTCAGGTATTCGGGATACTCCTTGGCGTCGACGGCGACGTTGTCGAGCGAAGGCGCCTCTCCGCCCTTTTTCAACAGGTCCTTCAATTTCTGGGACCGGACCTTGCGGTCGAACATGATCTGCCGCAGCGCCTCCCTGTCCTTCTCAACGTCCACGTGCCCCGCGACCTCCAGCTTCAGGGCGGGCCGGTCGTGCAGAGCCTTGACCAGGTTCTTGAGCTTGGCTTCCGCCGGCGCATCGACCGCGTCTTTGCCGTAGTTGAACTCCAGGTAGCTCAATTCCTCCCCGCCGCCGAACAGGGCTCCCAGGAGCGCGAAGGGGGAGGTGGCGGCCTTGACCAGCAGGTTCACGATTATCTTCACAACGACGCTCCAGACGCTGAACTTGGGATCGTCTAGGGAGCCGCTCAAAGGCAGGTCGAGCGAGATCTCCCCTTTGCGGTTCTTGAGGAGCGCGACGGCCAGCCGGACCGGCAGCTTCGTGGCATCGGGGCTGTCGACGGCGTCGCCGAAGGTGAACTGGTCGAGAAACACGTTGTTGGTCGCGGCCAGGTTCCTGTTTACGATCAGGTATTTAAGGCTTAAGAAAAGTTTTCCCTTCTCGATCGTGTAGCCGGCGTACCGGCCGGAGTACGGGGTCAAGGGGCTTAAATCCATGTCCTTGAAATCGATCTTCAAATCTACGAACAGGTCTTTCCGGAGCGGATTTATTTTCCCCGTGATCTCCAGGGGGGCGTAATTCTCGAGCTTCCCCCGAAGGTCGACCTCCGCCATGCGCGTCTCCTCCGAGGACAGACCGGAGACGCGCCCTCCGATTTCGAGGAGGTTGGCCGAATAGCTGGGCTTGATGAAATGGTCGGTGAAGTTGATCCGCCCTCCCTGGAACGACACCGTCTCTATCGCGACCGGCGTCGGCGGCGCGGCGGGCTCGGGCGGCTTTGCGGCGACGTTGTTGTCCGGGGGTGCCGCGGCCGTCTCCCCGGCGGCGGCCTGGCCTTCTTTCTTTACGATCCCCTGCACGTTCAGGACCCCTTCGGGAGTGACTATGATCCGCGAGTAGAAGTCCGCAAGCGCAACCTGCCGGATTGCCACGGACAGGGGAGCGGTCGCCACCCTGATCCCGTCCAGGTGAAGCGAATCCCACTTGAGGAAATCCTCCGAGCTTACCTTGTCCACCGTCGCCAGGTTCGTCACGGAGGCCTCGCCCGTATAAGAGGCCCGGACCGTTTCGCCCCGCGTCGCCAGGTTGAGCTTTCCCTTGGCGGAGACGCTCCCCCCCGTAAGCGAGATATTGATGCGCTCGGCGACATACGGCTGAAACGCGACCAGGTCGATCCCGCGGACGTCAAGATTCAGATCCGCCGACAGCGGGTTCACGCCCACGGCGCCGCCGACGGCGATCCTTCCCGCCTTGTTCAAGGTGGCCTTGATCGTCACCTTGCCGCGGGCGTTCTTCTCGGTCGACAGGTCGTCGGCCGTTATGTCCAGCGGTGAGACTCTCACGTTGACGGGATCGCCCGGCGTCCGGTCCACCGCCTTTACGGTGTACTGCTGCAGGGAGGCCTTCTTGACCTTGACGAGCCAATCAGGCGGCGGCGGAGCGGTTTTTTTCGCAGCTGCTTCGGACGGGGGGATAAGCTTCGCCAAGTCGAGCGTGCCGTCCTTCTCCCTGGTGATATCAAGGACGCCCTTGCGTGTCGCCGCCTCCTCGACCGTGGCGGATTTTTTAACAAGGTCGATGTCGGCTCCCTTCACCCCGATTTCCGGGATGTTAATGAAGTCCTCTTTCTCTCCCCGCCGTCTGAGGCGCAGCGACGTTACGTTTGCCTCGAGGCCGGACAGAAGCGCCTCCTCGCCCGCTTCGCCCGTGCCTTGCTTGTATCGGGCCGCCAGGTCCAGGACTGCATTGGCCTCGAACGGCTTTGGGGTAGAGAGGTCGGAATAGGACGCCTTTCCGCCGGCCAGGCTGAACGCGCTCACCTCCACCGAGAAGGAGGGTTCCGCCTTCTCCTCGTCACCTGGTTTCCCGTCCCCCTTCGGCTTGCCCGCTTTTGACGGGCCTTCGCCGTCCGGCATCAGCGACAGGACGTTCAAGTTCCCCGATTTCTCGCGGACGATGAATACCTCCGGGGAAGTGACGACGACGTTGTCCAGTTTCGCCTTCTTCGACAGCGGCTCAAGCGAGCCGATGGCCACGAACAGGGACGGCAGACGCAACACAGGCGCTTTATTTCCGTCCGTGACGGAGAAGTTCCTGATCTTCACGTCTCCCGCCAGCGACACGGAGGGAGACTTGCCGACCGGCTGGGAAAAGGACAGGACGGTCTTCGCGTCCAGGGCGCCGGAGGGCACCTGGAACTTGAGCCGCACGGGGACGTATTCGAGGTAATAGGGGATGTCGAAATTGCGGATATTCAAGTCTACGGTGGTTTCGCGGGAAACGCTGTAGGGCTTGGTCCTCCCCTGGAGCCCCACCATCGTCCCGTTGACCTCGGCCTCGAAAGCGGGCCGTACATACACGTCCGCGGCGTAGGGGAGGTTCGACAGGAACGGGATGGAAAGCGACAGTCCCCGTACCGCATGGCGCGTATGCTTGGGGCGATCGTCGAAATCGACGCTCCCCCCGAGGATGCGTATGTTGTTGAGGGAATACCGGAGGGGCTTGTCCTTATCGGACGGCTTGGAAGCGAACTCGTCGAGGATATCGGAGAAATTGTAGGTCGAGTCCTCGTTTCTGACGATGCTGACGTTCGGAGATCGCAGGAGGATTTCGCTTAAGACCGGACCGCCCCTGACGATAGAGGCGGCCTGCAGGTTCAGGTACAGCTCCTCGAATGAAACGAACGGCCCCGAGCCGCCGCGGTCCTTCATGGAAAATCCGTCGACGCGGACCGAGAGGGCGAACGGATTAATCCGTATCGCCCGGATCTCGACGGGCCGGTGCAGCTTTTCGGAGAGCTGCTTGGCCAAAACCGATTTGACTACGGGAGGAAGGATGAGGAACCCGATAACCGCGAACGCCGCCAAGGCGAATGTAAACCACAGGACGTAACGTTTCAGGAAAGGCTTGCCTGCCAGCGCCTTGAGGTCCATGGCACAGCCTCCATTTTGTCCCGTATTGACATTATCCCCATTTTCTTCCACATAGACAAAGACGAATTCTTTTTGCCGCCTGCGACATCATATTCCCAAGCGCGATCCTGATTATCATGGACAAAAAGGGGGGGAAGCGATGGCGGGGATGCATTCCGAAGCGCTGCGTTGGATCCAGGTGGAGAAGGACGAGAAATTGCTTCCGTCCGGCAGGTACGAACCCGGCCTCTCGGGAAAGACGGACGTCGAACTCCTGGATGCGTACTCGCGGGCGGTGACGTCCGTGGTCGACGCGGTCGGCCCCGCCGTAGTAAGCATTTCGGTCGAGGGGCAGACGCCGGCCGGGAACGATGCGGAACCGGTCGGCGCGGGGTCGGGGGTGCTACTGACGCCGGACGGATACGTGCTGACGAATCACCACGTGGTAAGCAACGCGAGTCGGGTGCGGCTGACGCTTACGGACGGGACAAGGATTGGCGCAGCCCCCGTCGGTTCGGACCCGCCGAACGACCTGGCGATAATACGCGCGAACGGCTCGGGGATGCCTTACGCGCCGCTGGGCGAATCTTTGACGCTGCGCGTGGGGCAGCTCGTGATCGCAATAGGCAATCCGCTCGGTTTCCAGTCCAGCGTATCGACCGGGGTCATAAGCGCCACGGGGCGGTCCATGCGCAGCCTCGACCGCCGCCTCATAGAGAACGTCATCCAGCACACGGCGCCGCTTAACCCGGGAAACTCCGGCGGTCCGCTCGTCGACTCCAGGGGCAGGATCGTGGGAATCAACACGGCGATCATCGCTTCCGCGCAGGGCATGGGTTTCGCGGTCCCTTCAAATACGGCGCGCCACGTCGTTTCGCAGATCCTCACGTACGGTAAAGTACGCAGGGGATACCTTGGAATATCGGGACGGCAGAGGCAGCTTTCGAGGAGGTTCGCGCGCTTCTTCAACCTGTCGCGGGAGTCCGGCGTGGAGGTGGTTTCCCTCGATCCGCAGGGGCCGGCGAAAAGATCCGACATTCTTCCGGGAGATATCCTGGTCGAGATGAACGGCCATCCCGTCGAAAGCGTCGACGACCTTCATCGCCTCCTGTCTGATATGGCGGTCGGCGGCATGGTGCGGATCGCCCTGGTGCGGGGGACGGAATGGAAGGTCGCAAACGTCGAGATCGGAGAATCCGCGGCGTGACGGTTTTTTCGCGTTACGAAGTCGGTTCCTCGACCTTTACCGCGAAGTAGGTCCCGCGTATGCCGATGGATGCCGTCGGGGTCTCGAAGCGCACCGACTCCGGAGCGAGCTTGCCGATGAGCCCGGAGATGTAGGCCATGGTCCCCCTGGAAAGCCGCGCCAGCAGGCCGATCTTTTCCTCGGCGGGCGCGAAGAGGAACCTCACGACCACGAGGCGGCTTACCGGGCCCAGGGAGAGGAGGGAATTGTCCCTCAATATGACGCCGATGGCTCCGTCGGGACCCGTGCTCAATGTGTCGCCTTCGTGGAGCTTGGTCCCCGCGACGGCCTGAAACACCTGTTCCCCGCGGATTACGGTGGCATTCCCAGCCGAATTGCGCACCACGCCGATCGTGTCCTGTGCCTGGGGGGGGAGGCTCCACCCCAGGGAGGGCACGGTCACCAGAAGCATCGCTGCGAGCAGTAAGTTTCTCATGGCATATTCATCATGAAAATAGCGTGCCAACCGATGCGCAATTATTAATATCTTATAATTACAATAACATAGACGGACCGCGAAAAGTCGGCCGAGATAATCGTCGGACAATTAATCGACATGTCGTGAGGAAAGTGACAAATCGCGTCACGTCTTCCTGCCTGCGGCGCCTGCGGCAACCCGGCGTATTAGCGGCGCATCGAATGTATTTGGGAAGCAACCGACAAGGCGTGCTAAAGCGGAGGTGACACATGAAGAAAATCCTTTACTGCAAGGATCTTGTGTCCGGATGCCAGGAAGTTTTCCGGGGGGATACCGAGGAGGACGTAATAAGCCAGGCGTCGGAGCATTCGAAGAACGTGCATCACCTGAAGGAGATCCCGAAGAACCTGCGCAAGAAGTTTCACCGCCTCATACACGATGAGAAGGCGGCGTAAAAGGAGGATTGCGGCGTTCATAACGCAACCGGGATCGTATATAATGTAATAGAAGTGGCGCGGTGAGGCACTCAGACCTCGAGGCCATGCGAACGGCGGGAAAGGGAAGTTGAGTTCCTGCCCACCCCCCGCGGGGTTTCCGGGATCCTGCGGGAGCGGAACCACGCAGGCAAACCGCGGTGCCGGTGAGAGGCCGGCCGCCACTTCATTTTTATTTTCCCCTGCCATGATCTGATTGACTTGCCCTCCAAATCCGGATTGAATGTTCGCAAACATCGATTTAAACCACGTCAATTACCGACAATTCCAAGCAAGGAGGTGACCATGAGAGGAAGAACCGGTGTTCATGTTGTTATTGCTCTTTTCGGCTGTTGCCTGCTTCTGGGTTGCGGAGGAACCTCTACCCTTAAAATTGGCTATAAGCCCCCGGAAGGCGAAAAGAGCCTCCTCTCGTCCGTTCCCTCCAAGAAGATCAAGGTGCTTTCTTTTTCCGACAAGCGGGAACCTCAGGTGGAGTCTATAAAGATCGGCAGCAGGGAAGCCGCTTTCGCCGTTCCCATGGGAGAGGTCTATGCGGAACGGCCGGTGTTCGAAATTGTGCGGGATGCCGTTCAGATGGAATTCGTTCGTAACGGGCATCTCGTCGCCGGCGACAACGAGTATGTTTCGATCCGAGGTGATATCAAGGCTTTTTCGGTCGGCACAAGCGTCACCCTCTTGTATTGGGACGTGATCGGCAACGTGAGCTTTACAGTGGAGGCGAAGAAGGCCGGAGACATGTCTCCCTTAAAGCTGGGGCCGTTCGAAGGGAAACAGGTGGAACGTACTTACGTATACCCGAGCGTCGAAATCATGGAAAGAGTGACGGGCGGAGCTTTGGACAACGCCGTCAAGGCAATGGGATCCGATGCCGCGTTGATCGGATACCTGAAAGGTAAATAACGAGGATCAAACGCTTGATAATCAAAGTCGCTATTTCGTATTTGATGGTTTCCATACTGGTTTTCGGTTGCGGGGCCAGTTCCCCGGCTGTCAGGATGGAATCCGCCGAGCCCTTGAGAAAATACGGAGTGTTCGAGGTGGCGGCTGTATCGAACGACACCGGTAAAACATTCGCGTTCGACATCGCCGAGGAATTCGGAAATCAAATCAGGTCGCAGTTGGAAAGCAAGGGATATATCGTTGCCTCCGGTTCCACCGGCACGGACGACGCCCTTATCGTCAGGTGCAGCATCACATCCTATGAGCCGGGCAGTGCGTTCGCGCGCTGGCTGGCGCCGGGGGCCGGCAAAACGCAAGCGACCGTATTGACCTCCCTTGTGGACAAGCGTACAGATGCCACCGTAGGTGAAATGTTGAGCGCCGAGGCCGTCGGGACAGGCGGTTTGTATTCGGCAGGTGCGGACCGCTGGATACTGGAAAAGATCGCAAAAGGGGTTGTGGATAAGATCGAGGAGAGGATGAAGAAATGAATCGTCTCGCCCCCGTGCTGCTGGCCGGGGCATTCATTATGACGGCCGGCTGCGCCACGACGAATCCGCCGGTAAAGATGACTCCGTACCTGGACTACTCCACGTTTTCCGCGACGGGAAAAACAATCCGGGTGGCCCAGGTAAGCGTCGGCGAGGTCCAGACCCCGGCCGAAGGGCTTCAGATATCAGGAGAATCATTCCGAAACTCCCTGAGGGAGACGCTGGTCAAAACGGGAATTTTCCGCGTGCTTCCGGAAGGGGAGAATGCCGATTATGAGTGCAGAGCGGAAATTGTATCCCAGAAAGTATTCCCCGGTCTTACTGCGAATGCGATTCTTTTCGTTCACTACAGGATTGTTGAAATTCGCACTAAAAACATAGTTTTCAGGTCCTCCGTGCATTCACAGAACGACTCGTACGGAGGCGATTTGACGAACGCGCTCGAAAGCGCGGCGCGCGACAACCTGGCGAAAATAGTCCATCAGATATCCGTACGATCCTGGTAAAGGAGGAATAGCAGATAGATATTCGGCATCTAATTTCTGCATGAGAAACGCGTATGAATCGCACCTGGGAATAGTAAGCAAATGGAAGCGGACCCCGCCCATGATGCCGTAAGAGCAAAGGGGCTTGAGATCTTCCGGCTCATGGGGACCGGAACGCCGGCCGTCTTCGACAGGGGATGGTGGGCGGGCAGGATGATGGAACGGGTGATGCGGGACCCCGCGCTCAAGGTCCCGCTTTTCCGCTACATCGATGTCCTCCCTTCGCTTACCGACAGCAGGCGGATCGCCGGGCACGCCAGGGAATACTTCTCGGAGGGCAATTCCCCTCTTCCACGGCTCGTTAATACCCTCGTTTCCGCCGCTGGACCATGCACCGGGCCCGCCGCGTCGCTTACCGCATACCTTCTGAAAAGGGGCGTCACCCGCTTTTCGAAAACATTCATCGCGGGGGAAAATCCCCACTCGGCGCTTAAAGCTCTGCGCCGCCTGTGGCACGAGGGGAAAACCTTTACTGTCGACATCCTGGGCGAAGCGGTGGTATCCGAGGCGGAAGCGGATGCTTTCCGGGGCCAATACCTGCTGCTGGCCGAGGCGCTCTCCAGGGAGATGTCCGGCTGGCTTCCGCTCGATACCCGGCTCGAATCGGCGTTTCCCCGCTTGAACCTTTCCGTCAAGATCAGCTCCCTCTACCCACGCATCGGCCCGGTCAATCACGAAGACAGCGTGCTCGAGGTCCGGCGAAGACTCAAGCCGATACTCGCCAAGGTCCGGGAAGCGGGCGGGTTCGTGAACATCGACATGGAGACCTACAGCCTCAAAGCGATCACGCTCGAAGTCTTCACTGGAATGCTGGACGATCCGGAGTTCCACGGCTGGGAAGGCGCCGGGGTCGCACTTCAAGCATACCTCAAATGCGCGGAGGAAGACCTGCGGCGGTTAGTAGGGTGGGCGAAGGAGCGAAACCGGCGCATCACGATCCGCCTGGTGAAGGGGGCCTACTGGGAATACGAAACGATCATGGCGAAACAGAAGAATTGGGGGGTCCCCGTCTTCCCCAAAAAAAACCATACGGACGCCAATTTCGAGCGGTGCATGGAGCTTGCCCTTGCAAACCACGAGCACGTATCGCTTGCCGTCGGCTCCCACAATGTGCGGTCGATAGCCAAGGCGCTGGCGACGGCGGAGAGGCTGAAGGTCCCCCGGGATCGATACGAGTTCCAGATGCTTTACGGCATGGCGGAGCCTGTAAAGCGCGCGCTAAGAGGTATGGGATTCCCGGTCCGCGAATACGCGCCGATAGGGGAGCTGCTGCCCGGGATGGCGTACCTGGTGCGGCGACTGCTGGAGAACGCCTCGAACGAAGGATTCCTTCAGAAGGCGTTCCTCGTAAACGTTCCTCCCGAAGCCCTGCTTGCGGAGCCGGAAAGCTACGCGGAGGTCCCGCGAATCGATGAGGCGGAAGAAATCGCGCCGTTTTCCAATGAGCCGCCGGCGGATTTCGCGATTGAAGAGAATCGCAACTCCTTCCGCAATGCCCTGAACAATGTAGGAAACCGGTTGGGGGAGAGTTATCCCGCGGTCATCGGCGGGAAGGAATACCGTGAGGGGGCGCCGATCGTATCCGTAAACCCCGCGCGCCCGCAAGAAGTCGTCGGGACCGTTTACGGCATCACTCGGGAGCTGGCCGATCGCGCGGTGTCCGCCGCCCGCGATGCGGCTCAAGGCTGGTCGCGGCGCGCCCCGCAGGAACGGGCAGAGGTGTTGTACCGGTCCGCAGCCGCGGCGCGCCGGCGAAGAACGGAGCTGGCCGCGTGGCAGGTGCGCGAGGTCGGCAAGAGCTGGGCGGAGGCCGACGCCGACGTGGCCGAAGCGATCGACTATCTCGAATACTACGGCAGGGAGATGATCCGCCTGGGCAGGCCCGCCGGGCTCGGGGACTGCCCGGGGGAAGAAAATATCTACCTTTACCGCTCGCGGGGAGTGGGCCTCGTAATCGCTCCGTGGAATTTCCCCCTGGCCATTTCGGTCGGGATGGCGTCCGCCGCGCTTGTAGCCGGAAACGCCGTCCTCTACAAGCCGTCGAGCCTTTCCCCTGTAAACGGCTGGCTCGCGTTTTCCCTGCTCAAGGAGGGAGGAGCGCCCGACGGCGCGCTCAATTTCATCCCCGGGAAAGGGGATGCAGTGGGCGATCACCTCGTCACGCACCCGGAGGTCGATTTCGTCCTGTTCACGGGGTCCAGGGAAGTGGGCCTGCGGATCGTGGAAAAGGCGGGGCGGATTGCACCCGGACAGAAGTCGGTCAAGCGGGCTGTCGTGGAGATGGGAGGCAAGAACGCGATCATAATCGATGCGGACGCAGACCTGGACCAGGCGGTGCCGGCGGTGATGGCATCCGCGTTCGGGTACCAGGGGCAGAAATGCTCCGCCTGCTCCAGGGTGATCGTCCATGCGGATTGTTACGACAGGTTCCTGGTCCGGATCTGCGAGGCGGTTAAAAGCTTGACGGTCGGTCCGCCGGACGATCCCGCCAACCTGGTCGGACCCCTGATAGACGAAACCGCGAAGGAAAGAGTAAAGGAAGCCATAGAGCTCGGGAGAAGCGAAGGCAAGGTGGCCGCAGAAATCCCGGTCCCGGCGAAAGGGTTTTTCGTCTCTTCGACGATCCTCACCGATCTTCCGCCGGATTCCAGGATCCTGCGGGAGGAAATTTTCGGGCCGGTGCTCGCCGTCATCCGTGCGCGTGATGTCGAGGAGGCCTTGAATATCGCCAACTCCTCCGACTATGCCTTGACCGGCGGGCTTTTCTCCAGAAGCCCGGCGACGATCTCGCGCGTGCGGGAGGCGTTCGAGGTCGGCAACCTTTACATCAACCGGGGGATCACGGGGGCGCTGGTGGGCCGGCAGCCTTTCGGGGGTTTCAGGATGTCGGGCGTCGGCTCCAAGGCGGGCGGTCCGGATTACCTCCTCCAGTTGATGGAGCCGCGGGTCATCACGGAGAACACGATGCGAAGGGGATTTTCGCCTGAAATCCTGCCGTGACCGCTGCACGGCATCGGCCGACGCTATCCGGAAATCGATGCCTGCCCTTATGCCCCCGCGCGATTCAGCAGTTCGATATCGGATGGATCCAGTTCGAGCTCCAGCGACTTCATGAGCTCGCTCAACTGGTCCAGGCTCGTCGCGCTCGCGATGGGTGCGGTGATGCCGGGGCGCGCGATCAGCCAGGCAAGGGCGACCGTTGCGGGAGCCGATCGATATCGGCTTGCCACCTGGTCCAGCGCATCGAGTATCCGGAATCCCCGGTCATCGAGGTATCTCCGTACGATTTCGGCGCGCGCGCGGCCCTCGAGGTCTTTTTCCGACCGGTATTTGCCGGTGAGAAACCCGGCGCCCAGCGGGAAGTAGGGGATTACCCCCAATCCCTTTTCCCGGCACAGGGGCTCGAGCTCCGCTTCGTACTCGGCTCGGTCGTAGAGGTTGTATAAAGGCTGCAGGCTGCGGTAGGCGGGATATCCGTGCAGCTCGCTCGACCGCAAGGCCATCGAGAGCCGTTCGGCGTTGTAATTGGACGCTCCGATCAATCGTACTTTTCCATCCCTGGTAAGTCTCGCGAAGGCTTCGAACGTTTCCTCCAGCGGCGTCTCCGGGTCGTCCGTGTGCGCCTGGTACAGATCGATGTACTCGGTCTGCAGCCGCCGCAGCGATGCTTCCGCCGCGCGCAGGATGTAATTCTTCGAAAGCCCCTTCTTGTCCGGGCCCATCTCCTTTCCGACCTTCGTTGCGACGAGGACCTTCTTCCGGTTCCCGTCCCGCTTGAGCCATTTGCCCAGGACGGTTTCGGATTCGCCGCCC
Organism: Candidatus Deferrimicrobiaceae bacterium; assembly: GCA_036555205.1. Lineage (GTDB taxonomy): Bacteria > Desulfobacterota > Deferrimicrobia > Deferrimicrobiales > Deferrimicrobiaceae > FEB-35. The sequence goes on along the minus strand of DATBLU010000313.1, from coordinate 699 downwards.
TTGTGACCCGGGACCCATGTGGAGTAGACATCCGCCGTGTCGATCAGGTCGCCTCCGGCGTCCGCGAACGCGTCCAGCAGGAGGAAGGACGTTTTTTCATCCGCGGTCCATCCGAAGACGTTGCCTCCCAGCGCCAGCGGCGTGATCTTGAGCCCGGAACTCCCCAGTTTACGTTTCTTCATGGCGCCCTTTGGATTTCAGGATGCGGTGAACTTCTCACGGAAGGCACGGATCCGGCAAGCGTTGGTTCCCACGTCGCTTATCCCGACCCGGGAAACCGAGCGGATGTCGAGGCGGCTCCCGCCGCTTGGCGTGGGGGCGATTCGAATGACGACGTCATCCTTGAATCCGAACCACCGGGTTGCGGCGGTCGCCTCGATTCGTCCTTCCGATAGATTTCCGTCCACGATCCGCCAGCCCATTTGCCGGGCCACTGCCAGGGCGTTTCCGTACGCCTTCGCAGGCGGGATGCCGACCTCGATCGTGCGGATGTCTGGATACGCCGCGCGCTGCTTCGCCGCGATTTCCGGCCCGCCGTACTCAGCGGAATTGGGCGCATCCTTCCTCAAATCGAGCACCGAAACGAAAACCGGCGGATTCTCGGTATCGGTCGTGATGTCGTGGATCGCCGGGACCCGCTTGGCGATCCGCGACCAGGCGGCAGGCACGCCGAACGCCAGGGATCCAAGAACGACCCCG
>DATBLU010000272.1:0-4670 GCA_036555205.1 Candidatus Deferrimicrobiaceae bacterium | reverse complement strand
GTCCGGGTCCTTGATGAACGCCTGCTCGACCAGGCAGAAATCCCCGTAGAACTTCTCCAGCTTGCCCTCGGCGATCTTGTCGAGGATCTTCTCCGGCTTGCCCGCCGCCAGCGCCTGTTCCCTGTAAATGGCCTTTTCCCTGGATATCACGTCTGCCGGGACGCTTTCCCGCGAGATATAGGAAGGATTGGCGGCTGCCACCTGCATGGCGAGGTCCTTCCCGAGGGCAGCGAAGTCCGGGTTGTCCGGGCCGACCCCATGAAGCTCTACCAGCACGCCGATCTTGCCGCCGGCATGGATGTAGGGGAATACCGCTCCCTTTACGCCCGCCGGAATGAAGTACCGGACGAAGCGCCGAAACGATATCTTCTCCCCGATCTTCGCCACTCGCCCGGTCAGCTTGTCGGAAAGCGTGCCGTCTCCCGCGGGAAGGAGAAGCGCGGCCTCCACGTCCCGCGGGTCCCGGGCGTGCACCAGCGAGGCGACCTCGCGGACGAATCCCTGGAAATCCTCGGTCTTGGCCACGAAGTCCGTTTCGCAGTTGACTTCCACCATGGCTCCCGCGCCGCCTTCGACGACGGCGGCCACCGCTCCTTCGGACGCGATGCGCGAGGCCCTCTTCGCCGCGGCGGCAAGCCCTTTCTTCCTCAGGTTGTCTATGGCCTGTTCCATGCTGCCGCCCGACTCCGTCAGCGCCCTCTTGCAGTCCATCATGCCGGCGCCGGTCTTGTCGCGCAGCTCGCGTACCATCTCCGAAGTGATTTGCATCCTGGCCTCTCCTGGGCTTATTCCTCTGCGGCGGCCGGGACGCCGGCGGGTCCCACCGCAGGCTCATCCTCGGTCGAGATGAGCGCCATCGTCACCTCCGGCGCCGCAGCCTCCTTGTCTCCCTCGGAGGCGGTCTTCTCGGCGTAGGCCGCCTTCCCGTCGATGATCGCGTCGGCGACCTTCGAGAGGAAGAGCTTGATCGCCCTGATGGCGTCGTCGTTCCCGGGGATCACGTAGTCGATGAGATCAGGGTCGCAGTTGGTGTCCACGATGGCGATGATCGGGATGCCGAGGCGGCGCGCCTCAAGTACCGCGATCTGCTCGCGTGACGGGTCGACGATGAAAAGGGCGTCCGGGGTGCGCCGGAGCTCCTGGATCCCGCCGAGGACCTTCTCCATCTTGACGCGCTCCTTTTCGAGCTTGAGCACTTCCTTCTTGGGGAGCTTCTCGGCGGTGCCGTCGGTTCCCATTTCCTTGAGCCGCTGGAGCCTGTCCAGGCTCTTTCGGATGGTCTGGAAGTTGGTGAGCATCCCGCCCAGCCAGCGCTGGTTCACGTAAGGCGCCCCTGCGCGGCGGGCCTCCTCTTCGACGGCTTCCTGCGCCTGCTTCTTGGTGCCCACGAACAGGACCGTCCTGCCGTCCGCCGCCATGTCCCTCACCACGTCGTAGGCGGCGCGGAACATCTTTACCGTCTGCTGAAGGTCGATGATGTAGATCCCGTTGCGGGCGGTGAATATGTACCTCTTCATTTTCGGGTTCCACCTCTTCGTCTGGTGCCCGAAGTGGACGCCCGCTTCCAGCAGCTGCTTCATCGTGATGACCGAACCTTGTCCGTTTGCCATGCCTTCCATTCCTCCTTGCGTTCGGGGTTGGTCCTCCGGGCGTTCCGCCCCTCCCCATACACCGCGGCGCAGTGCGCCTCGGCACCCCGGGGAGAGTCCCGCCCGTGGGGGATGATTGCCTAACCTGACATGCTTAGCACAAAAACCGCCCGACGATCAATAGAAAGTCGCCGCGCCTCGCATTCGGGCTTCTAAGTCCGGTACCCGGCGTTGATCCGTACGTAGTCGTGGTTCAGGTCCGAGAAGTACAGGTGGTGGCTCCCCTTCCCCAGTCCCAGATCGACCCCGATCCCGAACGCCTCCCTGCGGATCTTGGGCGCGGCGCGGGCTTCCGCGTTCCGGTCGATCTCCATTCCCCGCCGAAGGACTTTTTCTCCCGCGAACGACAGCTCGACCCTTTCCGGGTCGATGCGGATCCCGGCCCGGCCCACGGCGGCGACGACCCGGCCCCAGTTGGGATCGGCGCCGAACACGGCCGTCTTCACGAGAGGCGAGGTGGCCACGGCCCGGGCCGCCTTTTCGGCTTCCCGCGCGCTGTGCGCTCCGGTCACGTCGATCCTCACCACGCGCGTCGCCCCCTCGCCGTCGCGCACGATCATGAGCGCAAGGTCGAGCAGGAGGGACCGAAGCGCTTCCGAGAACGCCGCCAGGTCCCTCCCGGAAAGCGGAGGGAGGCCGCACGCCCCGTTGGCGAATACAGCCGCGGTATCGTTGGTGCTCGTGTCGCCGTCCACCACTATGCGGTTGAACGTCAGGTCGACCGCGTCCCGAAACGCCCTTCGCAGGTCGGCCGGCCGCACGCAGGCGTCGGTAAAGACGTAGGCCAGCATCGTCCCCATGTTCGGCGCGATCATGCCGGCCCCCTTCGCGATCCCCCCGATCGATACCCTGCCTCCGCGCACCGCCACCTTGCGGACGCCCCGCTTCGGATATGCGTCGGTGGTGAGGATCGCATCGCCGGCCCGGACGATTCCGCTCGCGGACAGGGAGGCGCACAAGCGCGGAAGCGCCGCCTCTATCTTTTCCGCCGGGAGCTGCACGCCGATCACGCCGGTCGAGGAGACGAGCAGCGAATTTTTCGCAAATCCCAGGGCGGCGCAGGCCGCCTCGGAAGTCTTCCGGACCGCGGAAAGCCCTTCCTCGCCGGTGCAGGCGTTGGCGTTTCCGCTGTTGACGATCATCCCGCGCATGGCGGACCGGTTCTTTAGGGCCTTCCCCCAGGCCACAGGGGCGGCGAACACCCGGTTCCGCGTGAAGACGACGTCGGAGACGCAGGGGTAATCGCTGACAACCAGGGCAAGGTCGGGCTTCCCCGCCTTCTTTATCCCGCACGCCGTCCCCGCCCCCCGGAATCCCGGGATCCGCATCGTTCCCGCGGGCCTCATCGGCTCAAGCCTCCACGCCGCAGCATTTCTTGTACTTCCTGCCGGACCCGCACGGGCACGGATCGTTGCGGCCGACCTTCTTCTTGGCGTGCCGCTGCGTCGTCTGGCCGGCGCGGGAGATGTCCCCGCCCGACAGGTTCACCCTCCTCGGGGCCATGGGCGGCGGCGGCGCGGCCTTCCCCTCCTCCTCCCTCTGCACCTTCACGTGGAAGAGCCTTTTCAACGACTCCTCCTTGATCCGGAACACGAGGTCGGCGAACATGTCGAACCCCTCCCGCTGGTACTCCTTCAGCGGGTCCTTCTGGGCGTATCCCCGCAGCCCGATCCCCTCCTTCAGGTGGTCCATGGACAGCAGGTGGTCCTTCCACAGCGCGTCGATGGTGGAAAGCAGGAACATCCGCTCGAGATAGCGCATCGCATCCGAGCCGTACTCCTGCTCCTTCCTGGCGTAGGCCGCTTCCGCCTCCGCCCTGACCTTGTCGGCGAGTGACGCCTGGGTCAGCTTGGGGACGTCTTCCTCCGGGTGTTCGAACCTGTATCCGAACTGCGCGTACGTCGCGTCGCGCAGCGCCGCAAGGTCCCACTGCTCCGGGTATTCCTTATCGTCGGAGAACCGGCGCGCCAGATCCTCCGCGACTTCCCCCGTCATCTCCATGACCATTTCCCGCAGGTCTTCGCCGGCGAGAACATCCTTTCGCAGGTCGTAGATGACGGTCCGCTGCTTGTTCATGACGTCGTCGTACTCGAGCAGGTGCTTCCGGATGTCGAAGTTGTGCGCTTCCACCTTCTTCTGCGCGTTCTCGACCGCCTTGTTTATCAGGTTGTGCTCGATCGGCTCGCCCTCTTCCATGCCCAGCTTCGACATGATCGGCGAAATCCGGTCCGAGCCGAATATCCGGAGCAGGTCGTCCTCCAGGGACAGGTAGAAGCGGGACGATCCGGGGTCGCCCTGGCGGCCCGCGCGTCCGCGCAGCTGGTTGTCCACCCGGCGGGACTCGTGGCGCTCCGTGCCTATTATGTGCAGCCCCCCCTTTTCCACTACGCCCTCGCCCAGCTTGATGTCGACGCCGCGGCCCGCCATGTTGGTGGCTATCGTGACCTTCCCCGGCTGTCCGGCCTCCGCTATGATCTGGGCCTCCTTCTCGTGGTGCTTGGCGTTCAGGACGTTGTGGGGGATCCCGTGCCTGGAAAGAAGCGCGGAGAGACGCTCCGACTTCTCTATGGAGACGGTCCCCACCAGGACCGGCCTCTTCTCCTCGTACAGCCGTTTCGCTTCATCGAGCACGGCCTGGAACTTCTCCCGCTCGGTTTTGTATATCTGGTCCCCGTGGTCCTCCCGGATCATCGGCTGGTTGGTCGGGATCACCACCACGTCGAGGTTGTATATCTGCTTGAATTCCACAGCCTCGGTGTCGGCGGTGCCGGTCATCCCCGCCAGCTTCTCGAACATGCGGAAGTAGTTCTGGAAGGTGATGGTGGCCAGCGTCTGGTTCTCGTTCTCGATCTTGACCCCTTCCTTGGCCTCCACCGCCTGGTGCAGGCCGTCGGACCAGCGCCGCCCCGGCATCAGCCGCCCGGTGAACTCGTCGACGATGACGACTTCGCCGTCCTTCACCATGTAGTCCACGTCCCTCTTGAACAGCACGTGGGCCTTCAGGGCCTGGTTCACGTGGTG
>DATBLU010000066.1:0-4321 GCA_036555205.1 Candidatus Deferrimicrobiaceae bacterium | reverse complement strand
GCTTGATCCATGCCGTTTCCGCGAAGAGCCGGTACTGCACGTCTTTACGTACGGGATAATGGCAACATCCGTGCCGTCTTGATGGCGGGGAGGTCGTTTTTGAAAAAGGTTACTGTTATTTAGGCTTTGCAGGGTGGAAGTGAAGATATTTCATCCCGTGGGTGGGGATCGCCACGTTCTATCCGTTTCCAACGGGAAACACGGTCGGGTAGATGTTTCTTTTTAGAAACTGCCGTCCCGATCGACGTAATGGAACGACGCTAACGCTTCATCCGTTCCCAGAGCGCCTTGCGGCCGATCCCCAATAGTTCCGAGGCGCGGCTGCGGCTCCCTCCCGCTGCCTTCAGGGCGCGCTCGATATGCTCCGCCTCGAACTGCCTGACGGCGTCTTTCAACGGGATAATCTCGCCCGCCGCTGAACTTTCATCCCTCGTTCCATCTGCGGCGCCGGAAAGTTCGTGGGGAAGGTGTTTCGGTTCGATCGTGCCTTCCCTGCAGAGTATGGAAGCGCGCTCCACGATGTTCCACAGCTCGCGGATGTTGCCGGGGAAGCGGTAATCCATGAGCAGGGTCATGGCGCTTTCCGATATCCGGCGCCCCCCCCCGAGCTTGTCGACGAAATGCTCGACCAGCAGCGGTATGTCCTCCCTGCGCTCGCGCAACGGAGGGAGCCGGATCGCGAACACGTTCAGCCGGTAGAACAGGTCCTCCCTGAAGCTTCCCTCCGCGACCATCGCCTTCAGGTCTTCCTTGTTCGTCGCCGAGACGACGCGGATGTCGACGTTGACGATCTCGCTGCCTCCGATCCTGGCGAAGGAGCGCTCCTGGAGCACCCTGAGGAGTTTCGCCTGCGCTGAGAGGGGCATCTCGGCGATCTCGTCCAGGAAGAGCGTGCCGCCGTGGGCCTGCTCGATCCTGCCTGCCCTGCGGCGGTCGGCCCCGGTGAACGCCCCCTTTTCGTACCCGAAGAGCTCCGCCTCCAGGAGGGTTTCGGGAATGGCGGAGCAGTTAAGTGCGACGAACGGGCCGCCCCTTCTCTTCCCGCGCCGATGGAGCGCCCGCGCCACCAGCTCCTTTCCGGTCCCGCTTTCGCCCAGGACCAGCACGGTGGCGTCGGTTTCCGACACGAGCGAGATGAGCTCGAAAACCGTCTGCATCCCCTTGCTCTTCCCTACCAGTTCCTCCAGCGAGGACTGGGAGACGATCCGCCGCTTAAGGTCCCGGTTCTCCTCCTCCAGCGAACGGACGCGGAGGACTTTTTTCAGCATCACGAGGAACTCTTCTATGGAGAACGGCTTGGTGATGTAATCCGAGGCCCCCAGCTTCATCGCGGCCACCGCCGATTCGATGCTCCCGTGTCCGGTCATCGTAATGACCGAAGGGGCGGGAATGCATGTCTTCGCCGTCTTCAGTATTTCCAGCCCGTCCTTGCCGGGGAGCCGCAGGTCGGTCAGGACCACGTCATAGATTTCCGCCGCGAGCAGCCGGACCGCCTCCGCGCCGTCGCCGACGCCGACGACCGCGAAACCGGCCTCCTCCAGCGCGTCCGTCATGGTGAAGCGCAGCCCGGGATCGTCCTCGACTACCATTATGCGTTTTCCGTCAGGATTCACGGTCGCCAACCTCGCGTGGAGGATTCGGCAGGGAGACGAAAAACCGCGTCCCCTCGCCCGGACGGGAGGACACGGAGATCTTCCCGCCGTGCTGATCGACTATCTTTCTGCAGACGGCGAGGCCCAGGCCCGTTCCCTTCCCGGGCGCCTTCGTGGTGAAAAACGGCTCGAAGATCCGGTCGAAGTTCTCTTCCGGGATTCCCTCCCCCGTGTCCGCCACGACCAGCGTCAGCGAACCGTCCTCGGCGGAGTGGCTGAATTCCAGCCGGCCGCCGTCCGGCATTGCCGCGATGGCGTTCAGCACGAGGTTGACGAGCACCTGCTCCAGCTTGTGCGTGTCGCACTTGAGGGTCAGCGGGGGTATGAGGTTAACGACCTCGATCCTGTTCTTGCCTATCTGGTAGTCCAGGAGCTCCAGCGTTTTTCCGACCAGCAGGGAGACGTCGCAATCGGAGTAGTTCGGCGTGTGCAGGGTGGAATAGTCCAGCAGCTGGGTGACCGCCCGACGGATCCTCTCGATGCTTCCACCCACGACCTTCAGGTACCGTTCCCGTTTCTGCGGGGAAAGGGAGTCCCTCCCCAGCGCATCGACGCCGTGCATCGCCCCGGTAAGCGGACTGTTTATCTCGTGCGCGATCCCCGCCGCGAGAGTCCCGATCGTGGCCATCTTCTCGGTGCTCGCCATCAGCTCCCGGGTCTTTACGCGTTCCGCCTCCTCCTGCCTCAACCTGTCCATCATGAACCGGTAGCTGTCCTGGAGCTCGCCCAGCTCGTCGCTCCTGCGCGGCAGGGGAACCGGCTCGAGATTGCCCAGGTTTACGGAATTGAGCGCGTTCGCCAGGCGGCGGATCGGCCTTGCCATGATCCGGGCGGTGACGAATACGAAAAAGACCAGGAGCGCCGCAGCCGACACGGTCAGCAACAGGGCCTTCCTTTCTAGGTTGCGGACATCTCCTGCCAGCCCCGAAGTGGAGTATCCCAGGCGCAGCGTGCCGAAGCGCCTCGAAAATATCTCCAGCGGGGTCGCCACGTCTATCACGCCGCCGGCGAACGGATCTCCAACGTATGAGAGAACCATGCCTTTGGATGCGATCGCCTTCCTGGTCAGCGGGTCGTCGAGGCGCCGGTGGAACAGGGCGGGATCGCTGTGGGACAGGACCAGCCCGTCCCGGTCTACGACCAGCGCGTACGCGACGTTCAGGTCCTTGCTCAGCACCATCCGGGACAGGTAAAGGTCCAGGAGTCCCCCCTTCGGAATCACGCCGGTTTCCTCGTAAAGGAGGATCTGGGTGAAGGGGAGCTTCATCGAAGCGGCGATCACGCGGGCGGCACCCTCCGCCTGCTCTAGCAGATGGCGCTTTTCCATCTCGACCAGGAAGTGGTTAAGGGCGAAGGAAGTCGCGGCGATTGCAATGATCCCCACGGCCATGAACTTTCCCGCAAGGGAAAATATGGCGCGCCTGATCGCTTCGAACGTACCCGTGCGGTTCAACGGATTCCGCACCCCCCCCGGGAAATGGCAGCTGCCTATTAAATGAAACAATAACCCTTATTGTTTCACATATTATACCTGCTCGGGAGACGATCTAAAGGGATATCCTTTTACGGCATCGGTCCCCGGCCCGGTTGATTTCGGCGCCCGGGTTGCGTATCATGATCCACCCGTGGCCCGCGACGACTGGAAGTATTACGACGACGATATGGAAGAAGGGGAGGAGGGAAAGACGGAGCTCCCCCCCGAGAAGCAGTGCAGGAACTGCCTCCACTGGGTGCCCCGGGAGGCGCCTTCGTGCGCGTGGTGCGGGAAGCCCTTCGAGAGCAAGTAAGGTCTATTCTATCAGCGCGTACCGGGGCAGCACTCCCGCCGGGATCTCCTCTACGAACCGGGACGGCTTCGATAGCACCGTTCCCGTAGCGCGTTCGTAAATGTTAACCGGGTAGGTCAATACAAGCAGATCCTTCGCCCTGGTGGCGGCGACGTACAGGAGCCGCCTCTCCTCCTCCATTTCCTCTTCGTCCTCCGCCGCCCGTGAAAGGGGCATCTTGCCGTCCAGGGCCCAGAGGATGAAGACTGCCTTCCATTCAAGCCCCTTGGCCGAGTGGATCGTGGACAAGGTCAACGTCTCCTCCTCCCCGTCAGGCGCCGCGATATCGCCCACCGACGCCTGCGGCGGCTCCAGCGTTATCTCCGAGAGAAACTCCGAGAGCGTGCGGTACCTGGCGCACAGCGATTCCAGATGGTCGAGATCTTTTAGCCGTCTTGGATAATCGTCGAACCGGGCTTCCATTATCGGCCGGTAGTACGCTATCACCTTAGCAACCGCCTCGGTCACTCGAAGACTCTCCGGTACGGCGTCGCCCTTGGGGCCCGCGAGCTCCGCGAGCAGTCCCGCAAGCCTTGCCGCCTCCTCGGAGCGTTTCCGCGCAGAAAGCAGGGAAAGGACGGGAAGGAGGGACGCCTCCTCGTGCGCCATCCGGCTCATCTCGGCGCCGGCCTTCCTCCCTATCCCCGGCACCAGGAGAAGCGCCCTCAAGAGGCTCAACGTGTCCCTGGGGTTTTCGATCAGCCGCAGGTGGGCGATCACATCCGTCACGTGGGCGGTCTCGAGGAACTTGAATCCCCCGAACTTCCGGTACGGGATGTGCCGTTTGGCGAGCTCTACTTCAAGGTCGAAGGAGAGGTAGGCGGCGCGGAAAAGTACCGCTAT
>DATBLU010000182.1:0-2223 GCA_036555205.1 Candidatus Deferrimicrobiaceae bacterium | reverse complement strand
CTGCTCGCTCGGCGGCAGCCTCGCGTTCAAATCCCCATGGGGTTCGCCGAAGCTCCAAAGCGAATCCCCGGAGCTTCGGCGGGACACCAAATTTTGCATTGAGGAAGAATAGGCAAAATTTGGTGGAGGAGAAGGGATTTGAACCCTCGACCCCCACGTTGCGAACGTGGTGCTCTCCCAGCTGAGCTACTCCCCCACCTCGTGGGGTCATATTTTCCCCGATTCATCGCCCTGTGTCAAACAGCCAAGCGCTCCGCGCGCGGAATCTCCGCGCACATTAGGACATTAGGAACGGAAGGCGCTGCGCCTCCGGCAGCTGATGCGTCCGCTTTGCCGCGGGATCGGCTCCCTTCAATCGAAGGGAGTGACGGCTTCGCCGCCTCGGAGGGGGGACTCCGCTCATGGCTCGGCGTTCGATGCACCCGAACGCCTGCGCTTTACTTCGCTGCGCCCCCCTCCTGCGGCTGCTACGCCGTATTCCCTTTTGCGGGAAGAAAGCCGCAATCGGCAAATTCCTCGCCACGTATGCGCGCACCGGACGGAAGGCGCGAGACGCCGATGGCAGGTCCGGCGCAGCGGGTCGCCGAGGCGGAACCGTCCGGTTCGGCAGTACCGGTCTTGGAACAAACCGGCTTGGCGGACCGAACAGGGTGAACGAAGAGCGGGGAAGTATCGCTTGGCACGTAACACCCTATGCAGGGGAGCCGAAGGCGAGAGCGAGCACGGAGCTGCCGGAGGCGCAGCGCCTTCCGTCCGGCGCGCGCGGCGCCGGGAGCCGCGAAAATAGCGTTTTTCGGGGTATAGAGAACCGGGCCGCGGCGGATAGCGATGAGCGGCGTTCGGACAAATTTCTTCGAGTAATCGCTATTTTTCTGTTGACATGATTTTTCCATATTCATAAAATTTGGATAGATTATTAAACGGGGGGTTTAAAAAACCGTATTGATAGATATCGGGGCAAGGATCAAGCACCTCCGGCAGATCAACGGGCTTGCCCAGGCCGACCTCGCGGAGCGGGCCGGCCTCACCAAGGGTGCCATCTCCCAGATCGAGCGGAACCACACGTCCCCATCCGTCACCAACCTCCTCGAAATCCTCTCCGCCCTGAACGAGACGCCGTCCTCCTTCTTCGCCGACGACGACGAGGAGAAGGTGCTCTTCCGGAAATCGGAAGCCCTTCCCTCCGACGTGACGGGATACCAGTCCTTCGAGACATCGATCCCCAAGAGCCGCTACAGATCCATGGTCGCCTACCGGGCGGCGATCAAGCCGGGCAAGGAGACGCCGCTCGAACCGGCGCAGGAAGGGGAGAACTACGTGTTCGTCCTCTCCGGCCGGCTGGGCCTGCGGCTGGGGAGCGCGACCTACGTGGCGCGCAAAGGCGAGAGCCTCTACTTTTTCGCCGAGAAGGAGTTCGCATTTTCGAACAAGGGAAAGGCCCCCGTCGATTTCCTTTGGGTAAAGACGAGCGGGCGATAAGGCGATAAGAATACGGAGGAACCGGGCAACCAACCCTGGTCGACTGGGAGAATACGAGGAGGACATGGACCCAAACGTTGGTGACGATTCCGTTCCGCTGAACGAAGGCCAGGGCGGCCGGAATCCCGTGGGCCTGCCGTGGCCGCAGGTGACCCGGGAGCAGTGGAACGACTACCGCTGGCAGCTTTCCCATCGCATCACGTCCATCCGCGAGCTGGCCGGGCTTCGATACTTCTCCCCGGAAGAAGCCGCCATCCTCAACCGCGTCAACGACATCTACCACCTGAGCATCACCCCTTATTACCTTTCGCTCATCCGGTTCGACGACCCCGCGGACCCCATCGCCCTCCAGGCGATACCGGGTACCGAGGAATATTTCGGGATGGACGTCGGCGAGGACGATCCGCTGGACGAGGAGAAGGACAGCCCCGTTCCGGGCCTCACGCACCGCTACCCCGACCGCTGCCTCATGGTCGTGACCAATTTCTGCTCCATGTACTGCCGCCACTGCACGCGGAAACGGATCTGGGCGCTGGGCGAAGGGGCGAAGACGGAGTTCGAGCTCACCAAGATGTTCTCCTATATAAAGCGGCACGAGGAGATCAGGGACGTCATCGTCTCGGGGGGCGATCCCCTTACGCTTCCCACGGAACGCATCGAATTCATCCTGAAGGGCCTTCGGAAGATCCCGCACGTGGAGGTCATAAGGATCGGCACACGCGTGCCGGTGGTCCTCCCGATGCG
>DATBLU010000164.1:0-12206 GCA_036555205.1 Candidatus Deferrimicrobiaceae bacterium | reverse complement strand
CGCGATGCCGCGGTTCGAGGACGGCAGGCTGTTTCCGGTGGTGGATTCCGTCTTCGACTGGAGCGAGGCGGCCCGGGCCCATTCACGGATGGAGGAGAACGCCAATATAGGAAAAATCGTGCTCCGCGTTTCGGAGTGACGGGAACTAAAAGGTCATACCGCTACAAGGACCGGCGTGGATTTAAGGATCCGCGCGGCATCCTTCGGATCGATGCCGACGAGGTATCCGCGCTTTCCCCCGTTGATGTAGATCTTCCGAAGGCCCAGGATCGTCTCTTCCATGTATACGGGCAACGCCTTGCGCGTGCCGAAGGGGGAAGTTCCGCCCACGAGATATCCGGTATGTTTTTGCGCCGTTTCAGGGGAACATGGGTTCACGGACCTGGCGCCGATGATCCGGGCCAGCTCCCTGGTGGAGACCTGCCTGTCCCCGTGCATAAGCACCACGAGCGGGTTCTTCCTGTCGTCCTCCATGACGAGCGTCTTGACGACGGCGTGTTCGTCCACCCCAAGCTCCCGCGAGGAGACGGCTGTTCCTCCCTTCTCCTCGTATGAATAGAGGTGGTCGGTGAACTGTACCTTCTCCGCGCGCAGGACGCGCACGGCGGGGGTCACGGGTCCCTTTTCCTTTCCCATCTCCCGCCTCCGGTTACGGGATGAGCAGGAGCTTTCCCGTAGTTTCCCTCCCCGAGAGGCGCCGGTGGGCTTCCGCCGCCTCCGACAGCGGGAACCGGGCGCCTATCCGGACCTTCAGCTCGCCGACGGCCGCCCACCCGAGAACGTCGTTGGCCCTCCAGAGCAGCTCCTCGCGGGTCGCCGTGTAATGCCCAAGCGAAGGCCGGGTCAGAAACAGCCCTCCCTTGGCGTTGAGTACCTGGGGATCGAACTGCGGCGCAGGGCCGCTGGATTGCCCGTATAGCGCAAGGCATCCCCGGGGGGCGAGGCAGTTCAGGCTCTTCTCGAAGGTCGCCTGCCCGACCGAATCGTACACCACGTCAACCCCCCTGCCGCCGGTAAGCCGCTTCACCTCGGCCTCGAAGTCCTGTTCGGCGTAGATGATGACGTCGTCCGCGCCGAACGAGCGCGCAAGCTCCGCCTTTTCCTTGGTGGAGACCGTGCCGATCACGCGGGCGCCCCTGCGCCGGGCGATCTGCGTCAAGAGGAGGCCGACGCCTCCGGCCGCCGCGTGGACGAGGCAAGTATCCCCCTGCTTGAGCGGATAGGTGCTGTGCGTGAGGTAATGCGCGGTCATTCCCTGGAGCATGGCCGCCGCCGCCAGTCCTGCGTCTACCTTCCCGGGGAGCTTGACCAGCCTCGAGGCGGGGACGACCGAATATTCCGCGTAGGAGCCGAGCGTGCCGGCATACGCCACCCGGTCGCCAACGGACAGCTCACCGGACATGGGCCCGGTTTCCGCAACGACGCCCGCCCCCTCGTTGCCCGGGGTAAAGGGAAGCGAAGACCTGTAAAGGCCCATGCGCTGGTAGATGTCGATGAAATTGACCCCGATCGCCTCGAGCTTGACCAGCGCTTCCCCCTTGCCGGGCTTCGGGACGGGGAGGTTACCCATCTCGAGCGCCTCGGGGCCTCCGTATCGATGGACCCGAATGGCTTTCACCGTTTCCTCCTGACGATCCTTCCGATGATCCTTAGGACTGCAGCATGGCAGGACGGGTTTCTCCGCAGAATTGTATCAGGGAACGGCCAAGGGGAATCGGCCGCGCAAATCAAATTTTTTCGCTTGTGCTGCCTGGGGACAACGGATAGCTTATTATATTCTGGCGTTTAGCCCATTTCGAATGCCTTGGGGGGGAGGAGTGCCATGAAAAAGACGGCGTTGCTGGTTGCGTTCATGTCGGCTGTCGCGATGTCTTTTGAAGGCTGCACCGATACTTCCGGCCCAACCGTAAAGGTCGGAGTGATCGCCGAGTTGACCGGGGACATACCCGCGGTCGGAGCGTCCTGCAGGAACGCGGCGGAACTGGCTTCCAAGGAAATAAACGACGCGGGGGGGCTGGACCTTGGCGGCAAGAAATACAAGGTAAAGCTGTTCATCGAAGACAATGCGGGAAAGGCCGACCAGTCCGCCTCGGCCGCGCAGAAGCTGATCACCCAGAACGACGTTGTGGCGATCGTGGGACCCAACGCCAGCCGTTACGCGGTACCGGCGTCGGAGATCGCGGAAAGCTCCAAGGTCGTCCTGATCACGCCCTGGTCCACAACGCCGAAGACCACCCTTGACGCCAAGACAGGCGCTCCGAAGAAATACATATTCCGGGCGTGCTTCACGGATCCGTTCCAGGGGCGCGTCGTGGCGCGGTTCGCCATGGAGAACCTGAAGTCGAAGAAGGCCGCCGTGCTCTACGACGTGGCCTCGGAGTACAATAAGGGAATAGCCGAGATATTCAAGTCGGCCTTCGAGGAGAAGGGCGGCAAGGTGGTAGCCTTCGAGACCTATACGACGAACGACAAGGACTTCTCCGCACAGCTCACCAAGATCAAGAAGGCCGGGCCGGACGTCGTCTTCCTGCCCAACTACTACAGCGAGGTCCCCCTCCAGGTCCAGCAGGCCCACCGCCTCGGCATCAACGTGCCGTTCATCGGGAGCGATTCCTGGGGGAGCGAGGAGCTCCTGAAGCTGGCAGGCAAGGACGTCGAGGGGTATTACTTCAGCACCCACTATGCGGCGGATGCGGCGACGCCCGCGGCCACCAGGTTCATCCAGGCCTACAAGGCCAAGTACAACAGCACTCCGGATGACGTCGCGGCCCTGACGTACGACGCCTTCGGCCTGCTGATCCAGGCGGTCAAAAGCGCGGGCAAGCCGGACCGGCAAGCCGTCCGCGACGCCCTGGCGAGGATTTCAGGCTACGACGGCGTTACCGGCAGCATGCAGTTCAAGGAAGGGTCCGGCGACCCGATAAAGAGCGCCGTGATACTTCAGATCAAGAACGGGAAGTTTGGCTGGTTTGCCAACGCGAATCCCTGATCCGGGCGGGAAGGGCGCGCCGGCTTCCTTGCGCGGCGCGTCCGTATCCCCCCCCCGCCGCCTTGCCGCCTCGTGATGTATCTCATCCAGCAGCTGCTGAACGCGCTCCAGCTGGGGAGCATCTACGCCCTGATCGCCCTTGGCTATACGATGGTCTACGGCATCCTCACGATGATCAATTTCGCCCATGGCGACCTCTTCATGGTGGGCGCGTTCTTCTGCTTCCTCGCGGGAGTTTCCCTCGGCCTGCCCTTCGTGCCGACCATGCTCCTGTCCATGGCGGGCGCGGCGATGCTCGGCGTTACGATAGAGCGGCTGGCGTACAAGCCTCTGCGCAACGCTCCGAGGGTATCGCCCATCATCACGGCCCTCGGGGTCGGCCTCTTCCTCGAGAACTTCACGCTGGCGCTTAGCCCGTATCCCAAGCACATCACGCCGCTGTTGGACATCCGGGTATGGACGGTGGGAGGCGTCTCCGTTTCATCCCTGCAAATACTCATCATAGCCCTCTCGGTCGTCCTCATGTTCCTTCTCGATCTCTACGTGCGCCGCACCATGGTCGGCATGGCCATGCGGGCCATTTCCTGGGACCGGACCACCGCATCCCTGATGGGCGTGCCGGTGGACGTGATCATTTCCGTCACCTTCGCCATCGGGGCGGGGCTCGGGGGAGCCGCCGGCGTGATGTACGGCCTCGCCTATCCGGTCATCGATCCGTACATGGGCATCATGGTCGGATGGAAGGCGTTCATCTCCGCCGTGGTCGGAGGCATCGGCAGCATCTATGGGGCGATGCTCGGCGGATTCCTCCTCGGAGGCGTGGAGGTCCTCGTGGCGGCGTATTTCCCGTCGACCTACCGGGATTTCGTGGCTTTCTCCCTGCTCCTGGTGCTGCTGGTGTGGAAGCCCTACGGGATACTGGGCAAGCCAAGGCCGCAGAAAGTGTGACGACGATGGGCAAAGCGGGACAAGGAGCGATCATTCAACGGCTGCGGGGCCTGGCGGCCGGCAGACATGCGGCGCACGTCTGCCTCGCCGCGGGGTTCGTGCTGTCCTTCGCCATACCGCGCTTCGGGCTGCTGGACCGGTACGTCCAGCTTATCCTGATGTACGTCGGCATCAACGTCATCCTGGCGGTGAGCCTGAACCTGGTCAACGGATACATGGGCGAGTTCTCCGTGGGCCACGCAGGCTTCATGGCGGTCGGGGCCTACACGGCGTCGATGCTGACGATCGCGGTGTTTCCCCCCGGCGCGTCGGAATGGCTGTTCCCCCTTGCGGTGGCGGGCGGCGGGGCGGGGGCGGCGGTGGTCGGCCTTGTCGTGGCCATCCCGTCGTTTCGGACCCGGGGCGACTACCTGGCCATCGTCACGCTGGCGTTCAACATGATCGTGAAATCGGTCTTCGAGAACATCGACGCGGTCGGCGGCCCGCGCGGCGTGCTCGGGATACAGAGGCTGACCACGCTGCCGTGGATCTTCTTCTGGTCGGTTGCCGCGATCTGGGTCATCAGGAACTTCGTCTATTCCAATCAGGGCCGGGGAATCCTCTCGATCCGCGAGGACGAGATCGCCGGCGAACTGATGGGAGTCGACACGCGGCGCGTAAAGCTCCTTGCGTTCGTCGTTTCCGCGTTTTTCGCCGGCGTGGCAGGCGGGCTGTTCGCCCACCTCCTGCAGTTCATCAACCCCAGGATGTTCGACATCCTGAAGTCCACCGACGTCCTCATCATGGTGTACCTTGGCGGCATAGGATCGATCGCCGGCTCGATTCTGGGAGCGACCATATATACCGTTCTGCTGGAGCTTCTCCGTCCGCTGGAGATCTGGAGGATGGTCCTGATGCCGCTGATGCTGGTGCTGCTCATGATCTTCCGCCCGAGGGGCATCATGGGGATGCGCGAGTTCCGGTGGTTCGTGCCTGCCGGGGAATGGGCGGCCGCCGTCGCGCGGCGGCGGGGAGAAAGGGCTGCCGATGCCCCTGCTGAAGGTTGAGAAGCTCACCCATTATTTCGGCGGGCTTATGGCCTTGTCCGATTTCCGCCTCTCCATCGCGCGGGGGGAGCTGGTCGGCCTCATCGGTCCCAACGGCGCGGGCAAGACGACCGTGTTCAACCTCATCACCGGGGTCCACCTTCCCGCGGAAGGGAACATCCTCTTCGAAGGCGGGAAGATCGCCGGCCTTGCCCCCAACCGCATAACCGCCCTCGGGATCGCCCGGACATTCCAGAACATCCGACTCTTCCGCGACCTGACCGTCCTGGACAACGTCCGCACCGCTTTCTACGCCCAGGCGGGATACGGCGCCGCGGAAGGCCTGTTCCGCTTCGGGCGGTTCAAACGGGAAGAGGAGCGCATCGCCGGGAAAGCGCTGGATCTGCTCGGGGCGTTCGGCCTGCGCGAATGGTCGGACGAGCAGGCCAGGAACCTGCCCTACGGGCTGCAGCGTCGGCTGGAGATCGCGCGCGCGCTGGCGACGGGGCCGCGCCTGCTTCTCCTGGACGAACCCGCGGCGGGAATGAATCCGAACGAGATCCTCAAGCTGATGGAGTTCATCAGGTGGATAAGGAAGGAATTCAGCCTGACGATCCTGCTGATCGAGCACCAGATGCCGCTGGTGATGGGGCTGTGCGAGAGGATCGTCGTGCTGGATTTCGGAGCCACGATCGCGGAGGGCACGCCCAGGGAGATCCAGAAACACCCGCGCGTGCTTGAAGCATACCTGGGCGGCGAGGCCGCGCCGTGAAGGCGGCACAGCTCCTGTCGGTCCGCGAGCTTTGCGTGTCCTACGGCAACATACAGGCCGTCCGGGGGGTCTCGTTCGACGTCCTCGAGGGCGAAATAGTAACGCTGATAGGAGCGAACGGCGCAGGCAAATCCACCACTTTGCGGGCGCTGTCCGGCCTCGTTCCCTACGACGGCGGCGTATTCTTCGAAGGGGAGGACCTCCGCGGAGTCTCCGCTGGCGGAATCGTGGCGAGGGGGATAGTCCAGGTCCCGGAGGGGCGGGGCATCTTCGGAAACCTGACGGTGAACGAGAACCTCGTCATCGCGACGTGGCAGCGAAAGGACAGGGCGGAGGTTTCAAGGGATTTCGAACGGATCTTCGCGCTGTTCCCGCGGCTGGCCGCGCGCAGGAGGCAGCATGGAGGGACGCTCTCCGGGGGAGAGCAGCAGATGCTTGCGGTAGCGCGCGCGCTGATGAGCCGGGGCAGGCTCCTTTTGCTGGACGAGCCTTCGATGGGCCTTTCGCCGCTTCTCGTGCGCGATATATTCAATACCCTGGTGGAGATCAACCGCGCAGGCACGACGATCCTTCTGGTAGAGCAGAACGCCAACATGGCGCTGCATGTCGCTGCGCGGGGATACCTGCTGGAAACCGGGGCCGTCACCCTGGAAGGCTCCGGCAAGGAACTGCTGGGCAACCCAAGGGTCAGGGAGGCTTACCTCGGAGGAACCGGGTAGGAGGGAGGGCCCGGATCGAACCCTCCCTGGATGCGATGCTTCCGGCGATGCCGCCGTCCGCGTCAGCGGGCGCGTGCGGTCACTTGTGGATCTGACCGCGGACATCTCCCCCCGGTTTCCCCTTCGTGTGGATGTTGACGTACGCTTCCCCGGCCTCGATCTTGTCTATCAAGGCTTTCAAAGGCTTGCCCTTCAGATCGCCCTGCAGGCTCTCGGCCGTGATTTTCCCCTCGGCGAGCGTCCCCTCGAACTTGCCTTCCTTCGGCTTGGGAGGCGGGCCGGAAGGATAGAGCCACGCGGCGACCGGTCCGTCCTTGCCGGCCGGGGCGATGTGGATATGCGACATCATGACGTCTTCTATGTCTTTGGCAGTGATCTTGTATTCGAGGACGGTCCCTTCCTTGTTGAGCTCGAAAGTCGCCTTCCCGCTTGCCTTCGAGCCGCCAAGCCCAAGCAATTCCGCGGAGAAATACTTTTCTCCTTCACCCGCGAGGGCGATGGCCGATCCGGCCAGGACAAGCAGGGACGCCATAAATAACGACAGCAAACCTGACTTTCTCATGAAGATCTCCTCCCGCTTCATTTTTCATCATGAGATGACATTTTTCCGTTCTCCGTTCCGGTTTTCCCCTCCGCCCGGATATTTTCCCCGAACGGGCTGAGATCGTCAGGGAGGGGGATATAATTTATGCTTGGAACCGTGACGCGGCCATTCAACCTTTCGGACAATGCATTGAAGGAGGGAAACACGATGGCGCGATACCTTATCGAATCACCGCATACGTCCGAGGAATGCCTTCGCGCCCTGGATGAGCTCCTCGCGGGCGGGCCCGGTGTTCTTGCCAAATACGATTTCGGGTGCATGGCCGGCGACCACACCGGATACGTAATCATCGAAGCGGGGAGCGAGCCCGAGGCCCGCAATACCGTACCATCCTTCCTGCGCGGCAAGGCGCGCGTCGTAAAGGTGGACAAGTTCACCCCCGAGCAGATCAAGTCCTTCCACCAGATGAAGGCATCCGCGTAAACAAGGGAATTTATTTGCGCGGGGGCTTGCCCCCCCGCCTGGACCGGAAAGGCCGGCGCGACGCCGGCCTTTCAATTACGGGGTGAGAACCGCGCGCAGCGTCACTTTCCCTTCGCGCAGCTTCGCAAGGACCTCGTTGGCTTTTCCCAGCGGGTGCCGCTCCACCAGCGGTGCGATCCCGTGGTCGGCGGCGAACCGGAGCATGGCGTCCATATCGTCCCGCGTCCCGATCACCGAACCGCAGATGTGTTTCTGCCCGGTTATAAGGCCCGCCGGAATAAGGGAAGCTTTCTCCGCGATGGCCGCCAGCACCACGAGCGTCCCGTTGGGTCCAAGGCCCGGGATGCACTGCTCGAAAAGACGGGCGGAAATGCCGGTGAGCAGAATGATATCCGCCCCCCCCATCGAGGCGAGCTTCTTCCCGACCTTTTCCCTCTCCGAATATATGATCTCGCGGGCGCCCAAGCGCCGCGCCAGGTCGGTCTTACCTTCGCCGCGCAGGATCGCCACGACCCGTGCGCCCATCGCGGACGCCATGCGGATGCCCAGGTGCCCCAGGCCGCCGATCCCCACAACGGCCACTGTTTTTCCGGCCAGGTTTCCCGCCCGGCGCAGAGGGGCGAAAACGGTTATACCGGCGCACAGCAGGGGGGCCGAATCCACCAGGTCGAGGGATTCCGGTATCTTGTGAGCAAACGCCGCCGGCGCCTTGACGAATTCGGCATATCCGCCGTCCACGGTCACCCCGGTGCTTTTCTGGGCGGCACAGAGCATTTCCGCCCCGGACCTGCAAGGGGGGCATTCCCCGCAGGCGAACTGCATCCACGGCACGCCGACCCGGTCTCCGGATGAGAGGTCCTTTACCTCGCTTCCCGCCTTTTCCACTATCCCGGCAACTTCGTGCCCGGGGATGATGGGCAGGGGCGTCCCCCAATCCTTCCAGTCCCCGTCGACCAGGTGAAGATCGCTGTGGCAGACGCCGCATCCGCTGACGCGGACCAGTACGTCGAGGGGCCCCGGCGAAGGCGTCGGCACATCTCTAAGCACCAGCGGTTTCCCGAAGGCATCGCATACCATTGCTTTCATCGACGATTTGATCCTTTCACGAATATATTCCGGACCGCATGCCTATTCGGCAAGCTCGGTGATCTCGGCGCTGTCGCTGATTTCGATGGCGGCCCTGACGCTCATCTCCGCCGGGCATTTCTCATGGTAGATCTTCAGCGCCTCGCGCGTTTCCGCCGTTTTTCCCGGGGGCACCTTGATGGTGTACTTCACCCGTATTTTCGATATCCGAAGAACGCCGTCCACGTCCTCCACGTCTCCTTCCACGTCGGCCCTGAAACGATCGGCGAAGGTGGGTATCTTCTTTCCGGCCAGCACCGTGGCCAGTGTTCCCATCATTCAGCCGCCCACCGCCCCCACGATGTGGTCGAGCGTCGCGGCGTGCTCCTTCTCGGGCTCCACCTTGTAGAAGTGCTTGATACCTCCGTGGACGCCGTAATAGATAGGCTCAGCGAAACCCTCTATGACGGCCTTTCTCGTAGGGCCTTTTTCACGCGTGATGACGATCCGCGATGTGTGAACGACCTGTCCCATATTCCCCCCCCTGTTTGCAGGATATTGAAGACGTGCTTTAAGATGCAATTTTCCACGAAAGCGTTCAATGGGGAAAAAAAGCGGCATCGCGATCCGGATTTCAGTCAGGCGATTCCTTGTCCCCGCCCCGCCCGTCTTCGGGGCCGTCGTCGAGCATCCTGTGCTTGGGCCCCTCGGTGTCGTCGTACTGGCCGCTCCGCACGGCCCATAAGAACAGGAGCCACGCCCCTGCGCCCAGGACGGTCGATATGAAGATGAGAAGGAATATCGTCCTCATGGGCCGATCCCGCCCTTTTTCAACCGGAGGGAGTTTCCGACCACGACGAGGGAACTGACCGACATGAGGCCCGCCGCCAGTATCGGGTGAAGATGCCCGGTGACGGCAAGGGGGATGGCGACGATGTTGTATGAGAACGCCCAGGCCAGGTTCTGGCGGATGATACGCATCGTCTTCCTGCTCATGGCCAGGAACCGGGGGACGAGCAACAGGTCGCCGCCCGTCAGCACCGCCCCCGCGCTTTCGATCGCGATGTCGGTCCCCCTGCCCATGGCCATTCCGACGTCGGCCTCGACGAGGGACGGGGCGTCGTTCACTCCGTCGCCTACCATCAGGACCCGGGCCCCTTCGCTTCGGGCTGCCCGCACGATTTCCGCCTTCTGCGCAGGCGTCACGCGCGAAACGACCGAATCGATTCCCGCTTCATTCGCGATCCTGGAGGCCACCGGGCCGCTGTCGCCGGTCAAAAGGCGCACGCGAAAACCGCCTTCCTTGAGGATTCCCACCGCCGCCGCCGCATCCTTGCGCAGCGTGTCGACAACGGACAGCAGGCCTATGATTCGTTCCCCGTACGCGAGGAACACGGCCGTCTTTCGCTCCTCCGACAATTCGCGGAACGATTCCCTCTGGCGATCGGAGACCGGTATGCCGCTGCCGGCCATGAACTCGTCCCGGCCAAGCAGAAGGCGCCTTCCCTCGACGACCCCCTCCACGCCCATCCCGGGGTGCGCCCGGAACTCCTTTACGGGCGCGAGGTCCGCACCCTTCGTCCCGCCCCGGATGGCCCTGGCTACCGGATGCTCCGACGACGTTTCAAGGGATGCCGCAAGCACGAGGACGCGTTCAGGCGTTTCCCCGAAACCGATGACGTCCGCCAGCTTTGGGCTCCCTTCGGTAAGCGTCCCGGTCTTGTCGATGAAAACTTCGGTAACCGAAGCGCCCGCCTCCAGAACGTCCCCTCCCTTAATCAGGATTCCGCTAGCGCGGGCGGCGGCGGAACCGACGAAAACCGCAAGCGGCGTCGCCAGCCCCAGGGCGCAGGGACAGGCGACGACAAGAACGGAGACCGAGGCGAGAAGGGCGGACGCGGGGGATTCGCCCCATAGCAGCCTGGCCGCCAGCGCAAGCAGGGATATGGCGATGACCGCCGGGACGAATGCGCCGACCACGCGGTCGGCGGCGTTCTGGATCGGCGCCTTGCGGGCCTGTGCTTCCTCGACCGCCCGTACGATGCAGGCAAGAGCGGTATCATTCCCCGTCTTTGAGATTTCGACCACGAGCCTTCCCAGGCCGTTGATGGTTCCCGCGTACACGACGCAGCCGGCGATCTTCCGCACCGGAGCGGCCTCGCCCGTCAGCAGGGATTCGTCGGCCTCGGACGTCCCCTCGATCACATGCCCGTCCGCGGGAATCCTTTCTCCGGGGACCACCTCGACCCTGTCGCCGGGTACAAGAAGCGAAACCGGGACGGTCTCCGTACGCGGCGTAGAACATCCATCCCCCCGGATGCGATTCGCCTGCCGCGGGGCCAGGCGCACCAGCCTCGTCAGGGATTCCGACGCCCTGCTCCTTGCGGCCGCCTCAAGGTATCTTCCGAGAAGGATCAGCGTGACGATCATCCCGGCGGTATCGAAGTAGACGTCCCCTCCCGTCACGAGCATGGCGGCGCTGTACGCATAGGCGGAGAACGAGCCCAGGAATACAAGGGCGTCCATGCCGACTACGCGGTTGCGCAATCCCGCCATCGCGTTCCGCAGGAATGGGAATCCCGCGTAGAAGATCACCGGCGTGGTCAGGGCGAACGCAATCGCCTTGAATGCCGACTCGTACTTCGATTCGATGCCCTGGAAATATCCGGCGTACAGGCCGGTTGAGAACGTCATTACCTGCATGGAAAGGAAGGCGGCGGTGCCGAACCGGACCAGGAGGTCGCGCTTCTCTCTGTTCAGATTCGCTTCCGTCGCGAGTGATTCCGCCGGGTAGGGCGCGTATCCGAGCTGACTTATCCAGCGGGCGACATCCGCGATGCCTGCGGCTTCCGGGTTCCAGCATATTTTCGCCCGCCCGGTCGCATAATTGACCCGGGCGGAAGTGACGCCTTTACGCCCGCCCAGGTAACGTTCGATGACCCAGGAGCATGAGGCGCACCTGATCCCCGATATCGCCAGGGTGGCTTCGTGCCACCCGTCCCTTGCGATGACGGAATCGGCAAGGCCGTCCGCGTCCGGCACGTAGCCTTCCGGGGGGCCCGGGATCCATCCCGTCCTCCTGCGGTAGAAGTCGTCAAGTCCTTCGCTGCGCAGAAGCATGTAGATGCCGCGGCACCCCGGGCAGCAGAATTGGATCTCCCGGCCGCCCTCGTCCTCGTCAATCGCCGATCCGGCGGGGATTTCCAGCAGGCAATGCGCGCAGGTCGGCATGCAGCCGGTCCTCAACCCTTGAGCGCGCGGACGACGAAGATTACGCCGGCCAGGACGACCATCGCCGCCGAAGCGCGGTACAGGCTCTTTCTCATCCTGGCGTTCAAGTAACCGACGGCTTTACCCACGATCAAAAGCGACGGGACCGTCCCGGCTCCGAAGAGCGCCATGGCGAGGAACCCGCGCAGGAACCCCCCGGCCGGGCTTCCCGCATCCATCCCGGCCCTTGCAGCCGCCATGAGCGCGGCGTAGACCAGGCCGCACGGCAGGAAGCCCAGGATCATGCCCAGCGGGTAGAAAACGCCGGGGCCGCCGGATTCCTGCGCGCGGCGGGCGATCCGGCAAAGCAGGCGTGAGGGATCACCGGTTCCCGGGAAAGGGGCGAACCGCGGCAGCCACCCGCCCAGCGCCAGACCCAGGAGGACGACCA
>DATBLU010000150.1:0-4149 GCA_036555205.1 Candidatus Deferrimicrobiaceae bacterium | reverse complement strand
GCCGTATCCCGTCGCGATCCACATCTTGCGGTCGTCGGCGGCGACGAGGATGAGAACGCCGTTGTCCTTCCCCTTCTTGCCGATCTTCCAGCGGTCGAAGACCTGCTGGGCGTACTGCTGCGCGTCGAGCGGGGCGGTGGTTTTCACGGTCAGCACCGCCACTTCGGCGGCCGTCTGCCGCTCGATGTCCCCGCACAGCTTCTCGGTCCTCGCGGCCCATTCGCCCATGATGCCTGCCGTATCGCTCACGTAACCGGCCGGCTTCGGGATCGCAGGTTCCTGCGCAACGCAGATCGCGGACGCGGCAAGGAGTACGAGAAGAGCGAAAGACGCGGCGCGTACCTTCGGGAAGACCATCTACCTGGCGGCCTCAGAGCGGTAGCAATCCGCCAGGGAGCAGAGCCGCTCCACCTCGTCCTGGTACGCGAAGAAGAGCTCCTCGGCCCGCGCCGGCGGGATTTTTTCCCCGCTCCTGCCGGCCAGCGCTTCCCGGATGGCCGGCAGCGAGACGCCGAAAAATTTCTCGATCGCGTCGAGAATGTCCGTTTTCTTGTGAGGCGCCTCCCGGTCCGAAAGAAGGAGCAGCCCGCGCGCCACCGATACGATCGGTCCGACCGTGTCGTTCAGGAGCGCCAGCAGCTCCTTGTTGCCGAACGTCCCCATGTACATCCGGCGCAGGGCGAGCAATTTCCCTTTAAGCTCGAACTCGACCTGGTGCCGCAGGTTGGCCTGGCCGATGTTCAGCTCCGCCACGACGTCCCTCCCGGAGATGACGCGACGCCGCTCCGCCATCCCGAGGAACTCCAGCGGGAAGACGTCGGACGAATCCTTGAGGAAAGCTTCGGTGAAGATGGGGGGTGCGGGTATCCCGCGGCGGGCGAACCGGTGCGCGATGCCCCGGAAGGCGGACAGCGCCTCCCTTCGCAGGGCGCGCACGACGATCAGGGCGGAAACCTCGGCTCCGGCCTTTTCCGGCTGCTCCGCCGCGTGGCTGCCGTAGACGGTGAGGGAGACCAGCTCCTCTCCGAAAATCTTCTCCACTTCCGCACGGAACTCTTCCAGAAGGCCCGCGCCCACGGTCCCCTCCTTTGCCTGATAAAAAGGCACGACGTGACTGCCGATTGGGCAAACATTCTACCATCGTCCCCAAAAGGGCGCCATCGCGCGAGGCGCAGCTTGGGCCGATCGCCCTGAAACTTCGGGATTTTTCCGCCGCACCCGGGGAAAATGCGCAACGGCGGCCGGCTTGGTACGGCCGTTGCTCTGATTCCCGGGACGAGGAGGTGACCGATGAAGAAGATCGAGGCCATCATCAAGCCGTTCAAGCTCGACGAAGTCAAGGAGTCGCTGAACGACATGGGGATCCACGGCATGACCGTTTCCGAGGTCAAGGGATTCGGACGCCAGAAGGGGCACACCGAGCTCTACCGGGGTGCCGAATACGTGGTCGACTTCCTCCCCAAGATCAAGCTGGAGATCATCGTGCCCGACGACCTGGTCGCGCAGGTCGTGGAGACGGTGGAAAAGTCCGCGCGCACGGGCCGGATCGGCGACGGAAAGATCTTCGTTACCAACGTGGAGGAAGTCGTGAGGATCCGGACGGGCGAGCGCGGGCACGACGCCATTTGAAGCAGATCGGAATAGCCGGACAAACCCCAAGGAGGGATACATGACCCCGAAGGAAGTTTTGGAGTTCATCAAGAGCAAGAAGATCGAGATGGTCGACCTGAAGTTCATGGACTTCGTCGGAACCTGGCAGCACTTCGCCGTTCCCATCTACGAATTGAAGGACGACAGCTTCGAGGAAGGGTTCGGATTCGACGGTTCGAGCATCCGCGGCTGGCAGCCGATCCACGCTTCGGACATGCTGGTAATCCCCGAGGCGGGAACCGCCGTGATCGATCCCTTCATCACGCGCCCGACCCTGTCGCTCATCTGCAACATCGTCGACCCGATCACCAAGGAGAACTACACCCGCGACCCGCGGAACATCGCGCGGAAGGCCGAGGCGTATCTCAAGTCCACCGGCATCGCCGACCAGGCGTACTTCGGCCCCGAGGCCGAGTTCTTCATCTTCGACGACATCCGCTTCGCGACCGCGGCGCATTACGGGTACTACTACATCGACTCCGAGGAAGGCGTCTGGAACTCCGGGCGGGCGGAGGAGCCGAACCTGGGCTACAAGCCTCGCCACAAGGAAGGATACTTCCCCGTTCCCCCCACCGATTCCCAGCACGACCTGCGCGACGAGATGGTCCGGGTGATGGAGTCGATAGGGCTCAAGGTAGAGGCGCAGCACCACGAGGTGGCCACGGCCGGCCAGGCCGAGATCGACCTTCGGTTCGACACCCTGGTCAAGATCGCCGACGCGCTGCAGTGGTACAAGTACATCTGCAAGAACGTCGCGCGCAAGTTCGGCAAGACCGTCACCTTCATGCCGAAGCCGCTCTTCGCGGACAACGGCAGCGGGATGCACACCCACCAGTCGCTGTGGAAGGGCGGCAAGCCGCTGTTCGCCGGCGAGGAGTACGGCGGGCTCTCGAAGATGGCGCTCCACTACATCGGAGGGATCCTCAAGCACGCCCCGGCGATCTGCGCTTTCTCGAACCCGACGATGAACTCCTACAAGCGGCTGGTCCCCGGGTTTGAGGCGCCGGTGAACCTGGCGTACTCCAGCCGCAACCGCTCCGCGGCGGTCCGGATTCCGATGTATTCGGCGTCCCCTAAGGCAAAGAGGCTGGAGTTCCGCACCCCCGACCCCTCCTGCAACGGCTACATCGCCTTCGCGGCGCAGCTCATGGCGGGGCTCGACGGCATCCAGAACAAGCTCAACCCGGGCGAGCCGCTCGACAAGGACATCTACGCCCTTTCGCCCGAGGAGCTTGCAAACGTCCCGACGACGCCGGGCTCGCTTGAGGAGTCGCTCAAGGCCCTGGAGAAAGACCACGGCTTCCTTCTCAAGGGCGACGTCTTCACGCCGGACGTCATCGAGAAGTGGATCGAGTACAAGATCGACGCCGAAGTAAACCCGATCAAGATGCGGCCGACCCCGCACGAGTTCTTCCTCTACTTCGACTGCTAGGACGCTTCCTGTTCGACGGATCCAGGGGCCCCTTCGGGGGCCCCTGCTGTTTTCGGGGCTCGGTTTCGCGGTTTACCCGGGGATACTTCGCTCTTTCATTCAGGGAGCGTTCTTAATATCCTATTCCGCATGCCTTATCGATTTGCATCCTTGTCCGTATTCGTTTTCCTGACGTTCCTCCTCGCGGTACCGTGCCGGGCGCAGGTGCAGGACAACGCAGCGTCGTCCGGGGAAGTTTCATTCGAGGAGGCTGTCCGGACCGCGCTTTCGAACGCCCGGGAGGTGCGGCTGGCGGCGCACGACGTCCGCATACGGACCGAGGGCAGGACCGTGGCGGCGGCGAGGCGGCTTCCGAGGCTGGACGCGAGCGCCGACTACACCGCGCTCTCGGAGCCCCCGTCTGTTTTCATCCAGGGGAACCCGATACAGACCTCGGACCAGAACGTCTGGCGCGCGAGGCTCACCGCCGAGCAGACCATCTTCGACTTCGGCAGGACGCGGTCGCGTGTGAACCAGGCCGATGCCCGGATCGACAACGCGGTGCGCAGTGAGGGACTGGCGAGGGAGCGGCAGGCGCTGGAAGTGATTTCCGCTTTTCTTTCGGCCAAGCGCGCAGAAGAGCTGCGGCAGGTCGCCGAGGAATCGCTTGCCACGGCGAAGGACCACCGGCGGGTGGCGGGGGACCAGTACGAGTTCGGCGTCGTGGCGAAGAACGACGTGCTGGCCGCCGACGTCCAGGTGGCGAACGCCGAGTCCACGCTCATCGTAGCCGAAAACCAGGCGGAGATTTCCCGCTCGCGCCTGGCTCTGCGAATGGGTTACCCCGGCGACCGGTCTTTTGCGCCTGCCCCCGGTCCTTTCCCCGTCCCGCAGGTGGCGGTTCCGCCGCTCTCCGAGAGCCTACGAATTGCTTTGGAGAAAAGGACCGAATTGCGCGCACAGGATGCAGTGGTCAGGGAAGGCGAGGCCGCCGTCTCCGCGGCGCGGACCGAGTTCGCCCCCACGTTCTTCGGGCAGGGGGGCTATTCGTACGAGACCAACGATTTCAACCCGAACAAGAGCGTCTT
>DATBLU010000118.1:0-6508 GCA_036555205.1 Candidatus Deferrimicrobiaceae bacterium | reverse complement strand
GACCGCGTCCGGGTGGACCGCCCGGACGGCGTCCGCCACCGCGTCGAATAGGGGGCCGCGCGGCGAGCCGGAGGGCCGCTCGGAAAAGAGGACCTCCACGGAAACGTCGAATTCCCTCACCAGCGCCCGGACCTGCGCCGCGACCCGCGCCGGGTCTTCCCCGGGAAGGATCCGGCAGTCCACCGTTCCCTCCGCCTTCGCGGGGATGACGTTGGGCTTGAACCCCGCGGAAAGCGTGGTGACGGCGAAGGTGTTGCGGAACAGCGGATCGGTCTCCGGGAACTTCCTTGCGAACTCGTCGAGCTCCTCCGCATCGCCCGGGCCTCCCGCCAGCGAATCAGGGTTCAGACCTATCCTCCCCTGAGCGAAGAGGACCCGCAGCATCTCCCGCACCGGCTCGGTCAACCGGGCAGGGCTTCGGAACGACGCGATCGTCGCCGTCGCGCGGGAAAGCCTCGCCGGGGCGTCCCTTGCCGAAGGGCGGCTGCCGTGTCCCGCCTTCCCCGACGCGGACAGTTTCAGCCACAGCGGCCCCTTCTCCCACATGTTGACCAGGAAAAATTTGCCTGGGCCGAAGACGTCCCGCACTCCCACGCCGCCCTCGTTCATCCCGTACGCGCGTCCGAACGTGATCGGAAGGTTCTTGATGAAAAACTCCGCTCCTTCGCCGCCGCCCACCTCTTCGTCGGAGTTGGCGACGAAGTAAAGTTTCCGGCGGAGCCCGCCCGACTTTGACGCGTCTACCGCCGCGCACAGGTGCGCCACGCCGAGTCCCTTGGTGTCCAGGGTCCCCCTGCCGAACATGCATCCGTCCCGGATCTCCGCCGAGAAAGGCGGGACGCTCCACTCTTCGGCCCGGGCCGGGACGACGTCCATGTGGTGTATTAGCACGAGCGCAGGCTCCTCGGTCCCGCCGACGTGGCACAGGACATTGGGTTTCTCGGGACGGGCGCCGAACGTGACGGGCGCCAGGCCGTTTTCGACGAGGACCCTGCACAGCAGGCCGGCCGCGGCCCGGCAATCGCCGGGAGGGTTTGAAGTGTCTATCCTGATATATTCTTGAAGCAGCGCGACCGGGTCCATCGTTGAATTATCCCTCAGCAACCAGTTAGAATGCACTAAAGTTGGGGACGTTCTTAAACTTTTTAATCCGTTTTGTCCGGTAACGAATATCGACAATTAAAAAGTTTAAGAACGTCCCTGGTCTTAAGTAACTCGTAAAGGACGGTATCATGCCGAAGGCGCTTCTCACCGGGATCACCGGCCAGGACGGCTCGTACCTGGTCGAGCTGCTGCTGGCCAAGGGCTACGAGGTCCACGGGTTGATCCGCCGGGCCTCCACCTTCAACACCGGGCGGCTCGGGCACATTTACGTGGACCCGCACTTGCCCGGCGCCCGCATGTTCCTGCACTACGGAGACCTCTCCGATTCGGGACAGCTTACGAACCTCATCTATAACGTCCAGCCGGACGAAATCTACCACCTGGGGGCGCAGAGCCACGTCCGGGTCTCCTTCGATATCCCGGAGTACACCGGCGACATCACCGGCCTGGGAACTACCAGGATCCTCGAGTCGTTGCGCAGGGCCGGCGTCAAGGCCAGATACTACCAGGCCTCTTCAAGCGAAATGTACGGCGCCTCGCCGCCGCCGCAGAGCGAGAAGACCCCCTTCTACCCGCGTTCCCCCTACGGCGCTGCAAAGGTGTATTCCTACTGGATGTCGGTCAATTATCGCGAAGCGTACGGCATGTTCACCAGCAACGGAATCCTCTTCAACCACGAGTCGCCGCGGCGGGGGGAGACTTTCGTGACGCGCAAGATCACCCGGGCCATCGCCGCCATCAAGGCAGGGAAACAGGAGGAGCTTTTCCTCGGAAACCTCGACGCCAGGCGCGACTGGGGTTTCGCGTTCGAGTACGTCGAGGCCATGTGGCGCATCCTCCAGCACGACAGCGGAGATGATTTCGTCGTCGGTACGGGGCAGTCCAACTCGGTTCGGGATTTCGTCGAAGAGGCGTTCACCTACGCGGGGATGGACTGGAAACGGCACGTAAAGATCGACAAGAAATATTTCCGCCCGACGGAAGTCGAGAACCTGATAGCCGACGCCTCGAAGGCGCGGAAACTCCTGGGCTGGGAGCCGAAGGTGACCTTCAAGGAGCTGGTCCGCATCATGGTCGACGCCGACATGGAAGATGCGGGCATGACGCCCCCGGGTGAGGGGCGCAAGGTCCTCGCCGCCAAGGGCATATCCGTCGGTTCCAAGCTCTGAGCGATGGATTTCTTCAAGGGGAAAAAGATCCTGGTAACCGGCGGGTCGGGGTTCCTGGGAGATCCGGTCGTACGCCTGCTCGTCGAGCGGGGGGCCCGGCGGGAGGACATTTCCATACCGCGGTCGGCCGAATACGACCTGCGGCGGCAGGAGGCATGCGCGAGGGCGGTTGCTGGGCATGAAATCGTCATCCACCTTGCGGCCAATGCGGGCGGGATCGGCTGGAACCGCGCCCACCCCGGCGCCCTGTTCTTCGACAATGCGGCGATGGGAATCCATCTCATGGAAGAGGCCCGAAAGGCAGGAGTCAGGAAGTTCGTCCAGATCGGCACGGTGTGCGCTTACCCCTTCCGGCCGCCGCGGATACCGTTCAGGGAGGACGATCTATGGGAAGGGTATCCGGAGGCGACCAACGCACCCTACGGCATCGCCAAGAAGATGCTGTTGGTGATGGGGCAGGCGTACCGGGACGAGTACGGCTTCAGCGTGGTCTATCTCCTGCCGGTCAACCTGTACGGTCCCGGGGACCATTTCTTCGATCCGGAGAAATCCCATGTGATCCCGGCCCTCATCAGGAAGTTCGTGGACGCGAGAGACTCCGGAGCGAGGCAGGTTGAGGTCTGGGGCAGCGGTTTCTATCAGGGGATTCCGGTTTCGAGGGAATTCCTTTACGTGGACGATGCCGCAGAAGGCATCGTCCTGGCGACGGAGCGGTACGACAAGCCCGAGCCGGTCAACATAGGCGCAGGGAGGGAGATCGCCATCAACGACCTGATCGAACTGATTCGCCGGCTGACGGGATTCGAGGGCGGGATCGTACGCGACCTCACAAGGCCCGACGGGCAGCCGCGCCGCTTCCTGGACACGGCCCGAGCGAAAGAAGAGTTCGGTTTCGTCGCACGGACTTCCTTCGAGGAAGGACTGCGCAGGACGATCGAATGGTATGAAAATGCGCTAAGGGAGAGTGCCCTCAAATGAAACGGATCCTTGTTACCGGCGGGGCGGGCTTCATCGGCTCGCATCTGTGCGAGCGGCTTCTCGCGCGGGGGGACGAGGTCCTGTGCGTCGACAACTTCTTCACCTCGCGCAGGCAGAACATTCTCCACCTGATGGACAACCATATGTTCGAGTTCATGCGCCACGACATAACCTGGCCTCTCTACGTGGAGGTCGACGAGATATACAACCTCGCCTGTCCCGCCTCGCCCGTTCACTACCAGTTCGATCCCGTGCAGACCACGAAGACCAACGTACACGGCGCCATCAACATGCTGGGATTGGCCAAGCGGCTCAAGGTTAAGATCCTGCAGGCCTCGACCTCGGAAGTCTACGGCGATCCGTCGGAGCACCCTCAGAAGGAGACCTACTGGGGAAACGTCAACCCTATCGGCCCGCGTGCCTGCTACGACGAGGGCAAGCGTTGCGCCGAGACGCTCTTCTTCGACTACTACCGACAGCACGCGCTGCAGATCCGCGTGATCCGCATATTCAATACGTATGGCCCCCGGATGCACCCCAACGACGGCAGGGTCGTCTCCAACTTCATACTCCAGGCGCTCAGGAACGAGCCGATAACGCTTTACGGTTCGGGCGAGCAGACGCGATCCTTCTGCTATGTGGACGATCTGGTCACCGCCATGGTCGCGATGATGGACCAGGACGAAATGGTGGGTCCGGTGAACCTGGGCAATCCCGCGGAAAACACCATCAAGGAGCTTGCGCTCATGATCAGGGAGCTTGCGGGGTCCTCCTCCGAGATAGTTTACCGCCCCCTGCCGCAGGACGATCCTGTGCGGCGCCGGCCGGACATCTCGCTGGCGCGACAGAAGCTGGGCTGGGAGCCCAAGGTCGCGGTCCGCGACGGCCTTTCCCGCACCATCGCTTACTTCCGCGAGCATAAATAGGGAGGCGAATGAGCCGCTATTGCCCGCGGCGCTCCCTTCGAGGCACCAAACGAGGCTTAAGGTTTATGTTAAGAGCAAGTAGAAATGTCCGGTTTTGTAGCAAGTGAATTGTCCGCTTTTCGTATTGTGGTAAAGCACTCGGATTCTGATGTTGATTCGAGCGCTTTCCCCGGCCGTTTGCGGCGGACGTTACGCACTGGCCTTCGCCTTCCCGTTTCCGATCAGGATTCCGCCGGCATCGTAGCTTGCCAGTTTCCTCGGGCCGTAAAAGACGGCCATCGTGTTGTCTTGGTAGCGATGCACCCGGACCGTGGCCTTGATGTAGTGACACCGGTGCCGGTCGGCCGGGATCTGGAGTTTTTTCCCATCGAAGGAGACGCAGTTGTCCCGTCCGACGCTGCGCTCGTGCTGTTCGCAGAGGATGTCGTCGAGGTTGGGGACGACACACTCCACGAAGGCCGTCCCTTCTTCCAGGGGCGGCTGGCAAAACTCGGCGTTGTGGGCAGGCAGGTAGGTCTGCCGGATATACCGATTGGCTTCCTCCATCTCCGTGATCCCGTGCAGGGCCAGCTCCTTGGGGAGCCGGTCCTGGTGAGTGCGGAACGCCCGCTCGATGCGTCCCCGGGCCTCGGGAGAGTAGGCGGGGATCATCTCGATCCCCAGTTGCTTCATCGCGCGTCCGAACTGGGTGAGGAGCTTCTTATCGACCCGTTTGCCCGCCTCGGGGGTGTGCCAGTAGTGGCTTCCCCGGTCGGAGTAGAAAGAGCTGAACAGCCCCTTGCCCCGGATGATCTCCCCGATCCCCCGGAAGCTGCTCTGGGTGCCTTCCTCATCGACGAAGAACATCGAGTAATGCTCATTGGTCGCGTCGTCCATGGTGAGGATGAGATCCCACTTCTCTCCGGGGATCCACTCGTGGGTGCTGCCGTCCTGGTGGATCATCAAGCCGGGCCAGGGAGCTCGCTCCCGTCGCTTGCGGTGAACGCCGCGTCGTGGCGCCTTTTTGACCAGCCGGGCCTCCTGGAGGCGTGTCTTGGTCCACGTGTAGCTGCGGGTTCCCCCCGAGCGCTTGTACCAGGCGTGGAAATGCTGCGCGGTCCATCCGTCATGGCGGGCCCGGTACCGCTCGGTCAGAGCCAGGATCTCGTCCACCGGCGCCTTGTTATGCGCTACCTGGGACAAACGCTTGTCGACCAGGGCTTCCATACCCCCGTCGTCGTACTTCTCGACGTAGCGGCGAAAGGTGCGGCCGGAAACCCCCAGGATCCGCGCTGCTTCCTCCTGGCTGAGCCGTCGTTCCCGCCAGCCGCCGTAAACTTCCCTGAATCGCTTCATCCGGACCTCCTGCAGCCACTCCGCCGGTCTCATGGTCACCTCCCAGGTAACCATGAAAACCGGACAGATCGCGTGCTACAAGACCGGACATATCATTAGCTCCCTACACGAGGCTTAAGGTTTATTGCGCACGGTAAGCATTTAGGATAAAATCGGCATACACTTACGATAAGACACGAGTCTCATCAGAGCTGGGGAATCCGGGGGGATCCTGATGGGCCGTCGTGGCCTCGTGCATGCGGGAGTCCATGAATGGTTCCGAAGTGGTACCTCGTAAAAACCAAGCCTCTGAACGAATCCCGAATATACACTCGACTCACCGAAGCCGGCTTCGAGACGATCTATCCGAAAATATTGAAGAAGGTCAGGGGAAAAAGCCGGTTCGACGTCCGGCCGCTTTTTCCCACCTATCTTTTCGTCCGTTTCGACGTCGAGCGGCTTCGCACCGTACGGTACACTCGCGGCGTTGCGCGCGTCGTATCCTTCGGCCCCGATCCCCAGGAGGTGGACAACGAGATCGTCGAGGCGGTCCGCAACCGCATGGACGAATCCGGAATCGTCAAACTGGTCAAGCCGGCGGTCGAGTGGAAATCGGGCGAGAAGATCAAGATCGGGGAGGGCCCGTTCGCCGGCCTGGACGCGATCTTCCTGGAGGCTCTGCCCGACCGCGAAAGGGTGGTGCTTCTGCTGGAAGCCGTATCGAGCTTCCGCGTGATTCTTAAAAAAGACGCGCTCGAAGGGTAGACGATCATCGGGGGCGTGGAAAATTAAATCCGGGCCCGATAAGGGAAAGTTGAAAAACGTCATCGGAATGAAAGTCGTCGTCCTTATCGCGCTGGCCACGGCCGTGCCTGCGCGGGCGGCCGACCTGTTCCTGAAAGACGAGCCCGAGATATACGCGGCGGTCGACAAGCTGAACGCCATGGGATACCTGCCCGGATTCCTCGCCAACACGCGGCCTTACTCCATCCAGGCGGTGCGTGCCGCCGTGGAAGC
>DATBLU010000114.1:0-4947 GCA_036555205.1 Candidatus Deferrimicrobiaceae bacterium | reverse complement strand
GGACCTCGTGGATCGACCGCAGGATGAAGGTCGACTGGTCCCGGATGGGGTTGATCTTGATGTCGGCCGGCAGCGTCTTCTGGATCTGCGCGATCCGCTCCTTCACCTTGCTGATGACGTCGATGGTGTTCGTCCCCGACTGCTTCTGGACGACGAGGTTGACGGAAGGATTCCCGTCGAAACGGGCCAGGGATCGGGGCTCCTCCTGCCCGTTCTCGACCCACCCGATGTCGCGGACCATCACGGGCCGGCCGTTGAGGTTGGCGACGATCAGCCGCTGGAAGTCCTCCACCGACGGCATCCGGCCCATCGTCCGCAGCACGAGCTCCCTCGTCCCGGTGTCGACGCGCCCCCCCGGGATCTCCAGGTTCTGCGCCTGGAGCGCCGCCCGCACCTGGGGGACCGTGAGGCCGAATCCCTCCATGCGGGAGGGGTTCAGGTACACGTTGACCGCCCGCTTCCTTCCTCCCACGATGAGGACGGCGCCGACGCCGTTGACGGTCTCCAGGTTCTGCTTGATCTGGTCGTCCGCGATCTTGGTGATTTCCCGCAGGTCCCTGTTCCCCGAGACGGCGACCGTCATCACCGGCGCGGCGTCTATGTCGAACTTGACGATGACCGGGGGGTCGGTCCCGTCGGGGAGGTTCTTTATGATCGTGGAAACGCGGTCGCGAACGTCCTGGGCGGCCTCCTCGCCGTTCCGTTCCAGGAGGAAACGGATGACGACCTGGGATACCCCCTCGCGGGAAGTCGAGCGCAGCTCGTCGATACCCGAGACGGTGTTGACCGCCTCCTCGATCGGCTTCGTGACGGTGGTCTCGATCTCCTCGGGGCTTGAGCCCTGGAGCGTTGTGGTGACCGTGACGATCGGAAGGTCTATGTTCGGGAAGAGGTCCACGCCAAGCCCGTAATACGAGGCGAATCCCACCACCACCAGGACCCCGACGAGCATGGTGGCGAAGACGGGGCGGCGGACGCAGATTTCCGATATCTTCATTTCGCCTGTTCCGCGGAGAGCTTGATCCGGGATCCATCGACGAGCTTCCCGGTGTTCGACAGCGCGACCCTGTCACCCGGGGAGATCCCTTCGGTCACTTCCACGCGCTCCCCGAGGTCCTCCCCGAGCTTGACCTTGCGCTCGCTTGCGGTGTCCCCGGAGACGACGAACACCTTCTCTATGCCTGCGAAGGTGACCACGGCCTGCTTCGGGACCGTAACGGCGTTCCGGTCCACGCGCACGAGGACGGCGCCCTTGCCGAAGAAGCCGGATTTGAGCTCCCGGGAGGGGTTCGGGAATACCGCCTCCACCTGGATGGCCCGGTTGGCGACATTGGAAGAAGGGGATATCCGCTTGAGCGTCCCGCGGTAGACCTTCCCGGGGCGCCCGTCGACCGCAAGCTCAACGGCGAGGCCGGGCGCAAGCGACGCTGCGTAGAACTCGGGGACCTCGCCCAGCATCCGGATCGGCCGGTCGTTCACGAGGCGGAAGATCGGCGTCCCGAGCTTCAGATATTCACCGGCCGAGACGAGGCGGGCCTCCACCGACCCGTCGATGGGGGACCGGACCTGCGTGTCGGACAGTTTTTTCTGGGCAAGCGACAGCTGGGCGCGCTTGCTGCGAAGGGTCGCCAGGAGGTTGTTCGCCTCCTCTCTCGCGGCCCGGACATTGGCTTCCGCCACGAGGTAGCGCGCCTCGGCGTCGTCCGCCTCCTTGCGGGCGATGAGGTTCTTCTCGAAGAGCCCCTTGCGCCGCTCGAGGTCGGTGCGGGCGTTGTTGTACTCGGCGATCGCCTTGCGGACGAGCGAGGTGCCGTCTATGTCCGCCGTCTCGGCCTCCGGCGCGATCCCGAGCTTCGCGGAGATCTGCGCGGTTTCCGCGGCCGCCTGCTCCCTGCGGAACCTGAACTCCTCCGGGGCCATCGCCAGGAGTATCTGCCCTTTGCGCACCGTGTCGCCCAGGTCGGCGTAAAGCTTCTCTATGGTGCCTTCCACCTCGGAGGAAAGGGTGACCTGCTCGATCCCGGCCAACGAGCCGACGAATTCGACCTTCCGGGGAATCGCGGCGCGTTCCGCCGCTCCGACGCTCACGGAGATCTCCTCGGCGGGCTTCCCGCTTCCCTTCGCCGGGGAGGGGATCGACCCCGAGGGCTTCCCGCTGCATCCGGACGCGAAGAGGGCGGCGGCGATCAGAAGGACAATGGACGAAGTACGGTGCGGTGTTCTTTGCATGGCGGTTGCGTTTCCTTTTCCCTTCGAATGTGGTCTATCGTCCGATCGCGCGCATCAGCGAAGCTATGGAGACGCTGTAATCGTAGAGGGCTCCTATCAGGTTGGTGTTCGAGCTTGTCATCTGCACCTGGGCGTCGATCATCTCGATGATGTCTCCGGCCCCCACTTCATACCGCCCCGTGGCCAGCCGTAAGTTCTCGTCGGAGGCGTCTTTTTCCTTCCGGCGCGCCTCGGTCTGTTCGAAGGCAGCGCGGACGGAGAGCGACGCCTGTTCTATCTGGAGGCGGACCAGCCTTCGGAAATCGGTCACCGCGTACCGCGCCGAGTCGAGATTCGCCCGCGCCTCCGCCATCTGCTGCCTGGTCAGGAACCCCGTGAAAACGGGGACCGATAGCTCGACCGTGACCGTGTAGGTCTGCTCGAGGGGGAAATCCTCCGCGGCGTAACCGTATCCTCCGTTGCCCGTGAGGATCGGATAGTTTCCGGCCCTGGCCGCCCGCAAGGCCATTTCCGCCGCCCTCTCCTGCTCCACCAGCGATTTAAGGTCCGGCCGGCCGGCTTCCGCTTCCCGCACCCACTCCTCCAGCGTGCCTGGAAGGGATTCCGTGGCCAGCGTGTCCTTGAGCTCGAAGTCCCTGGGACCGTCGATTCCCATGCGGTTGAGGAGGGTGATCCGCGCGACCCGGAGATCGTTTTCCGCGGCGGTGAGCTGCGCGCGGGCCTGGAACAGGTTGGACTCCGCCCGGGCGACGTCGATCCGGGCCCGGATACCGGCGTCGTAGAACGCCCGGGCCTGTCGAAGCAGGGATTCCCGCTGCCGCACGGTATCCTGGTTGACGGAAAGGATCCGCTGGGCGCGCAGGATGTTGTAATAGGCGACCTTGGCGGAGAAGGCGACGTCCTCGCGGACCGACTTTCCCGTTTCCTTCGCCGACGACAGGAGGGCGTCCGACCGGTCCACCGCGGCTCCCGTTCGGCCGAAATCGGTCAGAAGCTGGGACAGGTTCCCCTGTACGAACCTTGAGGAGGTCGAAAGGCTCTGCCGGGCGCTTGTGGAAAACTGGCGGGACTTGGCATACCCGGCCGAGATGCCGATCTGCGGGTAGTAGGGCGATTCCGCCTGTCCTTTCCGCGCCGCCGCCGCGTGGGTGTCGGCATCGGCCTGGCTCACCTGGGGGTGGCGCTCGAGGGCGATCCGCACGACATGGTCGATGTCCCACGTCACGTTGTCTCCGGCCGCGTTGGCCGCTCCGGGCGCAGCATCCGCGTGGGCGGGCGATCTCCCCGCCGCAAGCAGCAGGATCGCCGCCGCCGCGGCGGCCGCGATCCGAAGATGGGGGTTCATGGTCTTGCACCTCCTTGCTTTCTCTCGACCGTCTCCGGGAGGGGGGCGAGCGCTTTCAGGCAGAATTCGGTCAGCATCGTAGTCAGCCGGGGAAGGGGGATGTCTATGATCCCCAGCATCTTGTGGCGCGTGGTCCCGTAGAGGATGCCGCGCAGCATCTCGGCCGCATCGCGAGCCGGGAAACGCGGGCACAGCGTTCCGTCCCGCGCTCCCCTGGTGAAAATCCCGGCCAGGAGAGCCGTAAGGCGGGAAAACTTCTTCCTGAGCACCGTGGTGGAGCCGGACTTCTCCCTGGAGATGTCCTCCGGGAAGTCCCGAAGGATGATCAGGTACTGGGGGGCGTGGGAGGCGAGGTAGTCGAAGTGGAATGCGATGTAGCCGCGCAGCGTCTCGGCTCCCGATTTTCCCTCCGCGATCAGTCTTTCGGCTCCGGCCAGGTAGCCGTCCGCCGTCTCGTCGAAGATGGTAAGGAAAATGCCGTCCTTGCTGCCGAAGTGGTGGTAGAGGGTGCCCTCGGCGACCCCCGCCTCCCGGGCGATCTCGGAGGTCGGGGTGTTTGCGTACCCTTTTTCGGCGAACAGGCGGGACGCCGCCGCCAGGATGGCGGCGCGCTTGCGCGTTTCCCCCACGGGTCCTCCCTTTTTCCGGTGCCGAGTGAGTGCTCAGTCGGTCCGGGAATTATAGGAACGACCCGCCCGGGTGTCAAGCCGAATGGGTAGGATCTTGCGGAAGGCCCCGGGGAATCAGGTGGTGCCGGACAGGATCGCCTCCCGCTCGCATACCCTGGGCTGCTCGGTTGCCAGGAAGTCGCTGACCCGCATCCGCACGATGTCACGGTGGGTGCCCGCGGTGAACGCGATCTCCTCGTTCTCCGTCAGTTCGTGCGACACCAGGACCGGCACCCCGTACAGCGACCCGAAGATCGGCATCGCCCCCAGGTCGCAGTCCACGAAAAGCGGCGAGAATTCGGCCTCGCTGGACAGGCGCGCCTTTTTTGCGCCCAGGCATTTCTGGAGGCGCGCGAGGTCCACGCGCTGCGTCGCCGGGACGACCGCCATCCAGATCTTTCCGTCGACGTTCACCATGACCGACTTGGCGAAGGCGCGGCCCGGCACGTGGGCGGCCTGGGCGGACTGCTGGGCGGTGAACGCCTCCGGGTGCGTCGTTGCAGTGAAGGGGATCTTGCGCTCCTCGAGGTGCCGGGTCAGCTTTTCCGGGATGCTCATGGGGTTCCTCCCTCCGCTATTTCGCGGCTTCTTTCGCCAGTTGGACGAAACGGTCCCAGGGGGTTGCGACCCACGTCTCCGTCACGCCGTGCCCGAACGAGCGGACCAGCAGCGCGACCTTGGTGGCGGCATCCCCGTCGGGTGCCT
>DATBLU010000103.1:0-5910 GCA_036555205.1 Candidatus Deferrimicrobiaceae bacterium | reverse complement strand
AGCCTGCGCTCGACCTCGAGCGCGATCCCCGCGACGTCGATCGACACCCTTCCGCAGGTGGGGCA
Organism: Candidatus Deferrimicrobiaceae bacterium; assembly: GCA_036555205.1. Lineage (GTDB taxonomy): Bacteria > Desulfobacterota > Deferrimicrobia > Deferrimicrobiales > Deferrimicrobiaceae > FEB-35. The sequence goes on along the minus strand of DATBLU010000103.1, from coordinate 5,845 downwards.
CGAGATGAATTCCGGACCCCGCCGCCGCAGCCCGAGGCTCTTGAGGATCAGCCAGCCCGCCCTCACCTCGTCCTCGGGAGGTCCGGTAAGCGATACGCGCATCGTGTCGCCTATCCCCTCCGAAAGGAGGATCCCCAGCCCGACGGCGGACTTGACCGCCCCCGAGAACACCGTGCCCGCTTCCGTGACGCCTATGTGGAGAGGGTAATCGAAGCGGCGGGAGAACAGCCGGTACGCCTCGACGGTCGTTACTACGTCCGATGCCTTGAGGGAGAACTTGAGCTGCGTGAACCTGGCCTTTTCGCAGAACCGGGCCCAGCGCGCGGCGCTCGCAACCAGCGCTCCCGGGGTCGGCCCGCCGTGCTTGCGCAGCAGGTCCTTCTCGAGGGAGCCGGCGTTCACGCCGATCCGGACGGGAATGCCGTTGGCCCGCGCGGCGGAGAGGACTTCGAGCGTCCTTGCCTCCCCCCCCAGGTTGCCGGGGTTGATGCGCAGGCAGTCGGCGCCGGCGTCCGCGCAGGCGATCGCAAGGCGGTGATCGAAGTGGATGTCCGCGATCACGGGGATCGGGGAAGCCGTCCGGATCTTCCTGAACGCCCTGGCGGCGGCATCGTCCGGGACCGCGACGCGGACGATCTCGCACCCCTCGCGGGCGAGAGAGCGTATCCTGCCGACCGTGGCCCTGACGTCCCGGGTGTCCGTGTCGGTCATGCTCTGTACGGATATCGGCGCGCGGCCGCCCACGGGGACATCGCCCACGCGTATGCGGCGCGTCTTCCTTCGTTCCTTCATTATGAAGGATTACTATAAGCGAGAAACGGCGCTATCGTCGACGCTAATTTTAAAATTGTGCCGCGCGAACGTGACGCCGGGCTGTCGCCTTACCTGGCTTCCTTCGTATGGTCCCTGACCAGGATCACGTCGCCTTTGACGACTATGGAGTACATCCCGTCCCTCGTGAAGTATCTCCCGTCCGGGGCGATCGACCGTCTCGAATCCCTTCCGACCAGGACCAGTTTCTTGCCTTCGATGTGCGCCCTGGACCCGCCCACGAGCTGGTAATCGGCGTCCGCGAAGGAAGCCGGCGCGAGGATGAACAACGGGATGCATGAAAACCCGACGATGAGAAGCTTTGCGAACTTCATATGTCCTCCTTACGGTTTCCGGGGGTTCAGGTTCATTGAGAGAACCGTCGAGGCCCCGTCGTCGTCGGAAATCCGGATGACTATCTCCGCCGTCCTTCCAAGGTCCCCGTCGGATACTTTCCACGTCAGCGTTGCGCCCGAGAGCGTGGCCCCCTCGGGCCCCTTCTCCAGGGCGTACGTCAGCGGGTCCCCGTCCGGATCCTCGGCCGCTATCGTGTGCGTCAGAAGCCGGGAGGGAGGGACGCTCGTCGGGGGCTTGCTCTTCACGACGGGCGGGGCGTTTACGACCTGGTGCTTGGGGGTATATTTCCATGCTCCGTCCGCGAACCCGTCGTTGGGCGTCGCCGATCCGTGGACCCACGATCCCTTTTTCACGCCCTTCAACACCATGGTCTCGCCGCCCGGGACAGGCTGGTCGTCCACGTACCATTGGTATTTGTACGTCAACGGGTCGCCGTCCGGATCGCTTCCGCGCACGGTTATCCGCACGGAGCCCCCCGATACCGGGGCCCGGGGCTCCATGCCCGCCTCCTCGACGGCCGGAAGCGCGTTTACGGCCGTCACTTCCGGCGTCGTAATCCGGGCATCCCCCCCGCCGGCGCGCATCTTGACTATCGCCTTTATCGCGTCTCCGCGCCGGAATGACGAAGGAGGCAGTGCCTGCCCGCTCTCCTTCTCCGCGCCGTTGACGAACCACTTGACGTCGATGATTTCCGCGCCTTGGCCCGGAGGAGATTTGACTGAAACGGACGGCGGCGAGATCAGGCTCGGGGACGAGGGAGCGACAACGACCATGAATCCTCCGCCGGCCGGAACGGAAATTTCACCCCGGGCGGCCGCAGGCGCTTCGCCGCCGGACGGTCCTCCCGGGATGGCCTGTAAGGACGACTGCTTGGATGAACTCTCCTTTTTACCGCATCCTGTCCCCGCCGCGACAAGGCCGAAGGCGAGGAAGGCGGCCGCCGCCGCCATTCCTCCCCTGCATGCCGCCCGGACTACGGATCGCATCAGAAAATCTCTTTCCAGGACTTGATCGATTTCATCTGCGTCGGCGAGTCTATCTTTATCTCCTTGACCAATCCGGTCGAGAACCCGACGAAGATCGACGACTGTCCGGAAGGATAGATCGACAGGGACGGGCTGGACGGTATTCCTCCCTCGCCTCCCGAGTACACGTGATACGGGACCTTCGAGGCCGAGGTTTCCCCCCGGTCCGCGAGCGCGAACAATCCGGCGCCGGCGTTCTCCATCTGGAGCCCGTACACCCTCGCCACCCCGCCGCCGCCGCACGGGTCGGACGGATCCGGGGTAAAGGTCGTGAAAAAGACGTTTTTGTTGAATATCACCGGGTCGGAAAGGACCTTCTCGCCCGAGTGCGTATTCGTGTCGTTCGTCAGGGCGGATGCGAAATTGGAGGTGGAGAAGTCGACGAGCCAGCCGTACTGTGTGGGCGTCCCGCCGATGAGGCTTGTTACGCTGCCGGAAAGATTCGCCAGGTTGCCCTCGGCAAGCGCCGATACCGGCCAGTACGAGTCGGTGTCCTTGACCCCGTAAAACTTGCCTGTACCTGCGTTCGACACCGGGTGATCCTGGTCGCCGGTCCCGAAGAAAAGGTAGCGGTTGCTTTCGTCGATGCTTGCGGGCTCCACGCGGTGGTAGACGGGTTGGCCCGCGGAGGACTGGAATATCTTCTTCACCGCCCATTCGGCGAAGCCGGTGCTCCGGAGGCCGGTCGTCCGGAGATCGAATTTATAAAGCGAGCCGTCGAGGTCGAGGACGTACACGAACTTGATATACCCCGTCCCGTCGAGGACCGCGGTGGGAGACGCGGGGATGACGTTGTCGATGCCGGTCGTGAAGGTCTTGAGCGCCGTACCCGTTGCGATGTCAAGGATGACGAGAGAAGCGCCCACCGTTCCGGTGTCGGACGTCCCGCCGCCGAAGATCGCCACCCATCGGTCCTTGACGGCCGAGGTCGAGTTTTCCTTCATCCGGACCTTCCCGATGAACGGCTCGGACCAGGTCTGGCCTACGTTCGTATCGTCCGTGTATTCCCAGAGCACCCTGGGATAGTTCGAGTAGTCGGAGCTGGTCGGAGGATCGGTTACGTCCAGCGCGAAATAGCCGCTGCCGCCCTTGCGCAGGCCCCCGATCAGCACCGTGCGCCATTCGGACGATTCCTTCGTCCCGTTGCCGTTGGAATCCAGCCACACGTCCGCCACGCGCGGGGACGAGTCTACGAAGTACCCGTGCGTCGTAAGCTCGCCCGGAACGAAGTTCTCCAGGTTGCCCATGACGTTGTAGGGGACGTATCCGAAAAGCTCCTCGCCGGTCCCGGCGTCGTAGAGCCCCGTCGAGGGATTATGGGTCCCGCTTAGGAACCCGTGCAGCATTCCGTCGTTGGTCCCGACGAAGACGACCCGCTTGCGGGTCGCCTGGGCGTCCGCGAAGCTCTGCGACGCCCCGACAGGCGTGGAATAACCCTCGTCGAAAAAGAACCTGGAAGGCGGGCCGACGACCACCGGCTTGGAGTGGAAGATGTCCCCCAGCTTCGCGTTGTTGTCGTGGTTGACCCCGCGTACGTAATTGACGACGTTGTCGCGCGCCGCGGTATTGTCCACCCCCAGCATCCCGGGGGTGACCGCGGAGGTCGAAAAATCGATGCGTGACCAGGTGACGTTGTCGGTATAGCCGGCGAAGATCCTGCGGCTCGAGGGGGAGACCGTCTTCAGGACGTTGTCCGCGTCCCAATGCGACGTAAGCGTATTGTCGGCATTGATCGACAGCGCCTCCAGGTGCCCTTCCCAGTAGGTCGCAGGCGGCGTTGCCGGCGTGAAGCTCGCCTTGTAGAGATAGTTCCTGTCGGTCATGCGGACGGAGGCTACGGTCGGGGCCGTGAAGGAGTACATTCCCGCCGTGATCTGCTGGAATATGTTCCTTAACGCGGTCGACAGCTCGCTCGCGTCCGACGCGAAGAACGCCTTGCCCGCCGCCCGCGCCGTGTTGTCCCCGGCCACCCCGATGGCGTCGTACTCCGCCGCGGTCGCCGTTGCGTTGGACTGCTCCGCCGCCCGGCGAAGGACTTCGCGCAGCGCCGCCAGGTGCGGGTCGGTGCCGCTTATGCCGACGCCTACCGAGAAGAGCTTGATGCTGGGTGCATGCGTAAGCAGACTCGCGGCCTCGATCACGATCGCGTTGTTGCGGGCGACCTGCCCGGTATTGCCGGAATAGCCGTCGGCATAAAAGGTGCCGCTGACCCCGGACCCGCTGTAATAATCGGGGCTGGACCCGCTGCCCGACGCCCCGTGCAATCCTCCCACGGTGTCCTCGCCGTCCGTGACCATCACGGCGTAATTCTGGCGGCAGATGTCCACCGTGTTGTTGGACGTCGCGGTGTCGAAGAAATCCTTCGCCAGGGCGAGGGCCCGGGCGGTCGGCGTCGCGCCGTTCGCGTTGGCCCTGTCCGTTACGGTATCCCACACGGTGGTGTACGAGGTGTCGAACGGCGGGGTGTTGTTGTCCGCCGGATTGATCTGGTTCCAGATGTTGAGGCCGGAGCCCGAGGTGGAGAAGGTCATCAGGCCGAGTCGCGCCTTGAGTATGTTTTCGTCTTCGGTCGTGATGTTGTTGAGGAATGCCGAGCTGATGGCCTCGGTATGGTCGGTCGGATACGGATAGGTGTAGGAAGCCGACGCGGTTATCGAAACAGTGCTCCCGGTGGAGTGGCCGAACTGGAAGGAGATCGAGGGCGAGAAATTGAAATAGAAATTGCCGCTGGAGGTGGACTTGGTGGAATAGGTCACCGTCTCCGTCTGGCCGAGGCTTCCTATCTGGATCGTGCCGTTGGTGGATGGGAACTGGCTCCAGTTCGCCCCGTTGACCTGGATGCGGGAGTACGGGTTGCGGCTGGTCCTTATCCTCGTCTCCGTCCTGCACGTGTAGGTCGCGATGCCGCCCGGGATGCTGAGATCGGCGTTAAGGAGCGTGTAGACGACCTTCCATAGGATGTCCATCCGCGAGTTCGCGGGGGAGCTTCCGTCCAGGTCCCCGACCGACGTGCCGGACGCCGCGGTGTCCATCGATCCCGTGGTGTCGAGCATCAGGAGCACGTTCGGATTGGCCGTCGTCGTAAAAAGCTCTGTGTCGTCGGCCATGGCGGCCGGCGGCACCGCGATCAGGCACGACAGCAGCAGCGCCAGCCATGCAGCGGGCTTTTTATTCGTCATCATCACCGTCCTCCTTCAGTCATCCGCTCGACTAATACATGGTCCCCACGGGAACCGGCCCGTAGATGACCACGGCCTGAACGGCCCTGGTCGCCGTAAACGTCGACGGCGCCTGGCCCTGGCTCACAACTTCGAAGTCCGCGAACCGGAAGTTGGAGCCGAACCCGGGCCGAAGCGTCATCATGCCCGTCGCCCTGGAAGTCACGCTGTAGCTCGATTGGTCGGCCAGGGTGCCGTTGAAGGCCGAAATGAGCACGTTGGGCACCTGGTCGATACCGTAGTTTGCGCCCGATTCCGCCGAGTTGAGCGTCGCCGTCCCTACTCTCGAATGGAGGGCGATGTTCATTTCGGTCGTCGAAATGCTCACCGCGTAGATGCCGATCGCGGTCAGGATCAGCAGGAGCATCAGTGTGATCACAAGCGCGCTGCCCCGTTCGTTGTCCATCGCCATCCTCATCATATTCCCGAATTCCT
>DATBLU010000351.1:0-4839 GCA_036555205.1 Candidatus Deferrimicrobiaceae bacterium | reverse complement strand
CCTGGGACAGGGAGAGGAGCTCGCCCCCGTCCGCGCGAAGGCGAAGAAGACCGGAGCCTCCAAGGTGTACGTGGAGGACGTCAAGGACGAGTTCGTCAGGGATTTCATCTTTCCGTCGCTGATGGCCAACGCGGTCTACGAAGGATCGTATCTCCTGGGGACATCCATCGCCCGCCCCCTGATAGCGAAGAAGCAGATAGAGGTGGCCAGGAAGGAGAAGGCCGAGGCCGTTTCCCACGGCGCCACCGGCAAGGGGAACGACCAGGTGCGGTTCGAGCTGACCTACTACGCGCTGATGCCGGGAATCCGCGTGATCGTGCCGTGGCGGGAGTGGGAGTTCTCCTCCCGCACCGACCTCGTCAATTATGCGAAGAGGCACGGCATACCGACGCCGGTCACGGCGAAGAAGCCGTACTCCAGCGACCGGAACCTGATGCACATCAGCTTCGAGGGGGGGATCCTCGAAGACCCCTGGGCGGAGCCGCCCGAGGACATGTTCGTTCTCACCCGGTCTCCGGAGAAGGCCCCCGGAAAGCCGGTGTACGTCGAGGTGGACTTCGCCGGGGGCGTTCCCGTCGCGGTGGACGGGAAGAAAATGGGCCCCGCGAAACTGCTCGCCCACCTGAACCGCATCGGGGGAATCCACGGCATCGGACGCGTGGACCTCGTCGAGAACCGGTACGTCGGTATGAAGTCGCACGGGGTATACGAGACGCCCGGCGGGACGATCCTGCACTGCGCTCACAGGGCAGTCGAGTCGGTCACTCTGGACCGGGAGGTGATGCACCTGCGGGATTCGCTGATCCCGAAGTTCGCCGAGCTCATCTATTACGGCTACTGGTATTCGCCTGAGATGGAGCTGCTCATGTCGACGGTCGAAAAGACGCAGGAGAACGTGACCGGGACGGCGAGGCTCAAGCTATACAAGGGGAGCTGCGCCGTCGTCGGCAGGAAGAGCCCGGTGTCCCTGTACCGGACCGATTTCGCTACGTTCGAGAAAGAGACGGTCTTCAACCAGGCGGATGCCACCGGCTTCATCAAGATCAACGCGCTGCGCCTCAAGATCCGCTCGATGCTCAAGAGCGGGAAGGGCTGAAAACGAGATGGCGAAGAAAAAAGCCTGGGGAGGGCGTTTCACGGTGGGGACCGACCGGTTCGTCGAGGAATTCACCGCCTCGATCCCGTTCGACATCCTGCTCTACAGGCAGGACATCGCCGGCAGCATCGCCCACGCCCGCATGCTCGGCCGGCAGAAGATCATTCCACGGGCCGAGGCGGGGCGGATAGTCGCCGCGCTGGGCGAGATCCAGCGGGAGATCGAGTCGGGGAAGATCTCCTTCGCCCTTTCCCAGGAAGACATCCACATGGCCGTGGAGCAGCGCCTTATCCAGAAAATCGGGAAGATCGGCGGCAAGCTCCATACCGGCAGGAGCCGAAACGACCAGGTCGCCCTGGACCTGCGGCTATACCTGCGTGACGAGATCGACGAGATACTCGCGCTGATCGCCAAGGTCAGGGAGCGCATCCTGCGGCGCGCCGAGGAGTGCTTCGGAGTCGTTATGCCGGGATATACCCACGTGCAGCGGGCGCAGCCGGTCCTCTTTTCCCACTACCTGCTGGCGTACGACGAGATGCTTTCGCGCGACGAGGACAGGTTCAGGGAAGCCCGCCGCCGCGCAAACGTATCTCCGCTGGGGGCCGGCGCCCTGGCCGGCACGACGTTCCCGCTGGACCGCGAATCCGCGGCAAGGGAGCTCGGGATGGACGGTTTGTGCGAAAACAGCATAGACGCCGTCTCCGACCGCGATTTCGCCGCCGATTTCCTTTTCGCATGCGCCGTGGCCATGATGCACCTGTCCCGCCTCTCGGAGGAGATGGTCTACTGGTCCTCCTCAGAGTTCGGATTCCTTTCCCTGCCGGACGCGATGTGCACCGGGAGCAGCATCATGCCGCAGAAGAAGAACCCCGACGTCCCCGAGCTGATCCGCGGGAAGGCCGGCCGCGCCTACGGGAACCTGATGAGCCTGCTTACCCTCATGAAGGGGCTCCCTCTTTCCTACAACCGCGACCTTCAGGAAGACAAGGAGCCGGTGTTCGATTCGGCGCGGACCGTGAAGGAATCGCTGATAGGCGCGGCGCTCCTCATCGAGGGCATGTCCGTGAACGAGGAGAGGATGCGCACGGCCTGCGACGACGGATTCCTCACCGCGACCGACCTTGCGGACTACCTTGCCCGGAAGGGGGTCCCGTTCCGGAAGGCGCACGAGATAACCGGAAAGATCGTCCGCTACTGCGAGGAAAACGGGAAGAGGCTCAAGGACTTGAGCCTTAAAGAGCTGCGGTCGTTCCACGCGAGGATCGGCGAAGACGTGAGGGACGCGATCTCGCTTACCCGCTCCGTCCGCCAAAGGAACACCCGCGGGGGAACGGGGCCCGAAGCGGTCCGTCGGCGCCTCGAGGAGCTGAAGAAGAAATGAGACGGAAAACGCTCGCAGTCCTTCTGCTGGCCCTGGCCCTTTGCGCGGCATTCGCCTGCGGGCGGAAGGCGAAGCCCGAGCCGCTGCGCGGCGAATTCCCGATCCGGAACATATCATCGTCGGCGAGGTGATCGCATGCACCATTTCGAAACGAGGCGGGGGGAGATGTTTTGCGAAGGCGTGCCGCTGCGACGGATAGCGGAGGCCGTGGGAACCCCCGCATACGTGTACAGCCATGCCACCCTTGCGCAACACTTCAAGGTTTTCGACGAGGCGTTCGCGGGAATGAGGCACGTGGTCTGCTACTCGATGAAGGCGAATTCGAACGGATCGGTCATAAGGACGTTCACGAACATGGGCGGAGGCGTGGACATCGTGTCCGGCGGAGAGCTGGCAAGGGCGCTGGCCGCAGGGGCGCCGCCGTCCAAGATCGTCTATTCCGGCGTGGGCAAGCAGATATGGGAGATCGAGGAGGCGTTGAGGCGGGGGATCCTGATGTTCAACGTGGAGTCCCGCGAGGAGCTGGAGACGATCGACACCGTGGCCGGGCGTATGCGGAAGCGCGCCCCGATCTCGCTGCGGGTGAATCCGGACGTCGACCCGAAGACCCATCCTTACATTTCGACGGGGCTGAAGAAGAACAAGTTCGGGATCCACATAGGGCAGGCGATCAAGGACTACGAATGGGCCGCGAGGAGAAAGCACGTCGAGATCGTGGGCGTGGACTGTCACATCGGCTCGCAGCTGACCGAGATCTCGCCTTTCGTGGACGCCGCCGCCAGGGTCCGGCTGCTGGTCGACCGGCTGATCAGGAAGGGGCTCCCGATCCGCATCGTCGATATCGGGGGAGGGCTGGGGATCACCTATGACGAAGAGCTTCCCCCTGATCCGAAGCAGTATGCAGGCGCCGTCCTCAAGTCATTCGCAGGCCTGGACGTCACCCTCGTGCTGGAGCCCGGGAGGGTGCTGGTGGGCAACGCCGGCGTCCTGCTGACCGGCGTTCTGTTCACGAAAGAGGCGCCCACTCTGAAAGGGAAGGGGAAGAAGCGCTTCTTCATCGTCGACGCCGCGATGAACGACCTTGCCCGCCCCTCCCTGTACGGCTCGTATCATGCGATCGTTCCCGTCAGGGTAAGTGCCCGTAAAAAGGTCACGGCCGACGTTGTCGGCCCGGTCTGCGAGTCGGGGGACTTCCTCGCGAGGGATCGCCGGCTCCCGCAAGTCCGCCGGGGGGATCTCCTAGCCGTCATGAGCGCCGGCGCGTACGGATTCTCGATGTCGTCCAACTACAACTCGCGGCCGCGGGCGGCGGAAGTCATGGTGAAAGGCGCGAAGTACGAGGTGGTCCGGAGGCGGGAACCGCTCCTGGAGCTTGCCGCGGGCGAGAAGACGGCTTCGTTTCTGCTAAAATAGCCGCACGATAATTTTCGGCGGGTGACGGATGAAGAAGGGCATTCCATTTTCGAAGCTCAACGGCAGCGGAAACGATTTTCTGCTGATCGACAATCGCGGGGGGGTCATGCGCGGCATCGCCCTCCCGTCATTCGTCGGCAAGGTCTGCGACCGCTCCCGCTCGGTCGGCGCGGACGGGGTCATCTTCATAGAGAAGTCGAGGAGGGCTGACTTCCGCTGGCGGTTCTTCAACGCCGACGGATCGCGCGCCGAAATGTGCGGAAACGGGGGGCGCTGCGCCGCCCGTTTCGCCGTCGAGCGGAAGATCGCGAATCGCGCGCTCGGCTTCGAGACCGACGCCGGCCTCATCCGGGCGGAGGTCAGGGGACGGACCGTCAAACTGCAGATGACCCGGCCGCGCGGCCTGGCGCTTTCGAAATCCCTGACCCTGGGCGGCAGGAAGATAGCGTACTCGTTCCTGAACACGGGCGTCCCGCACGCGGTCCTGTTCGTCCCCGACCTGGAAAAGATCGACCTGGCCGGGACCGGGCGGGGGATCAGGAGGCACCGCGTCTTCGCCCCGCGAGGCACGAACGTGAACTTCGTGCGCGTCAAGGACGGCGTCGTATGGATACGCACGTACGAACGCGGGGTGGAGGGCGAAACCCTGGCGTGCGGAACGGGCGCCGTCGCCGCCGGCCTGCTTTCCGCGGCGCATGGATATGTGCGCCCGCCGGTGTCGGTCCGCACCCGGGGCGGCGAGGCGCTCACCATTCACTTCGACCACGGAAAGGAAGGCTTCGGGGAGGTCTACCTGGAAGGGGACACGTCGTGGTCATGCGACGGCGTTATTTTAAAGGAAGCTTACCGCTACTGAAAAGAGGGGGAGGACGAAGATGTTTCACGGTGCCATCGTCGCAACGGTCACGCCGTTTCTGAACGGGAAGCTGGACCGGAAGGGCCTTAAAAA
>DATBLU010000084.1:0-2332 GCA_036555205.1 Candidatus Deferrimicrobiaceae bacterium | reverse complement strand
AAACGCTTCTATGGACGCCGGACGGCGGGTTCCGTTTCCTTGGCGACCACCTTCGGAGGATTTCCTCCTCCGCGCGGTATTTCGGTTTCCGGTTCCGCCGCGGGGCGGCGCTCGCGGCGCTGGATTCGGCCGTCCGGGACGCCGGAACCGCCGGACCGTGCAAGGTGCGGATGCTCCTGCGCGCGGACGGGCACGTCTCGGCGAGTGTATCGCCTTACCCCGGCGAGCGGAACGCTTCCGCGCCTGGCAGGGTGGCGCTCTCGCGCATCGCCGTTTCGTCCCGCGATCCCTTCCTGCGGCACAAGACGACAAACCGCGCATGGCGGGACGACGAGCTCCGGAATGTCCGCGAAGCCGGGTTAGACGAAGTGCTGTTCCTTAACGAGCGCGGCGAGTTGACCGAAGGCGCGATCAGCAATGTCTTCCTGGAAATATCCGGGCGGCTTTACACCCCCCCTTCGGCTTGCGGCCTCCTCGAAGGCGTATACCGGCGGCGGCTGTTGTCGGACCGGAGGAGGAGCGCCTCGGAGCGGGTCCTTTTCATGGAGGATTTGCAAAAGGCCGACAGGATACTTCTTACAAATTCGGTCAGGGGGTGTGTTTACTGCTCCCCGCCCCGGTCATCCCTTTAATCGACGCGTGGTGAAGGATTCGGCTATCCCCTCCTCCTGCGGGCGAGCAGCGCCAGCAAGGGAGAGAACAGGATCAGAAGGTTGATCGCCGAATCGGGAATGGATGGGCTGCGGGCGCCTCCCGCGGCCATGGCGCAGCCTCCTCCGCCCGATCCCCCCGGCGCGCCTTCGGAACCGCCGACGGGGACGGCGAATTCGGCCGGGGAGGCCATGAATGCGTGCGTTTCCCCGTAATCGGTTACCCCCGATCCCGCAACCTGTCCGGCATCGTTCAATGAAACCGCTTCCGTCGCGCTCCACCCGGGAAAAGACAGCTCCTCGTAGGCGGCCCCGGCCCGTATGAAACTGCGGCGGCCCGCCGGCGATACGCCGTATCCCACCACCGTGGAAGAGTTGTTGATCGCCATCGCGTTGGAGGACGACCAGCCCGGAGGCGTCATGAAAATATAAAAGCCTCCGGAATAAACGAATCCTTTTTCCGAATTTTCCTGCAGCGAGGAAACCGCCACAAGCCCGGATTCGTTCAAGCCGCGCGGAACCACGAAGCTTGCGCCAGGCGGGTTGACGTTCAGGTATCCGGTGCCCGGCAGGAACAGCCTGGCCGTATTCTCCGCGCTTCCCAGCACTTGCCCCGCGGCGTTCGCGCCGATCGCAACCGTGAGCCCCGGCAGCAGCTCCGGCACCCCGTTACGGGAAATGTAAGCCCCGAACTCCCCGCTGCCGGTCACCGCCCCGTCCTCCGCGACGAAGGCCGCCTCGGAGAAAGCCCATCCGGGCGTCGGGTCCAGGAACCTTCCTCCGCTATAGAGGAATGCGCGGGGGCGGCCGCCGATGACCGCGGTGCCGGCGACATCCCCACGGCCGTTCACCCATAGGGCCCTCGCATCGGTCGCTCCCGGCGGGAGAAGCTCCGTAAGAACCCCGGCCGACCACAGGAACCCACGCATGCCCGAACCGCTCATTCCATAGCCCGCCGCCTCTCCCCGGGCGTTGACGGACGCCGCGTGCGATTCCGTCCAGCCGGCAGGATGAAGGTCAAGATATGTATAGGAGCACGATGCCTTGACCGGAATTATCAAGGAAAACGCGATCAATAGCAGCCCCGCGCCGAATGCTTTCATCTTTCCCCTTCCGACGGTCGAATCCACACGGGAAAGGAAAGCAAATACCGGTCCTTCGGAGAGATAATTTTATTCTTCTGCTTTTAAAGAGGTTTTTCTTCTGAAAGGGAAGATCAGTGGAACGGATGGGTAAATATTTTCACATATTTCCTAAATATAGGTAATTTTAGCTCCATTATTTCCCAAACAATGCCCCCATGATCAAGCCGTCTTCCGCAGCGGCGGTTCCTGCCCGCCCGATTGAGCCTCCACCCCTTCCCCGGCGATTTCCCGCGGCGTGGCGCTTCCCTCCATGCGGAGTCCCTCGCCGGCATTAAGACCCCCCAACCCGCCGGACAGGTAGTCAGATAACGACAAGGGCGTGAATCCGAACGTGGAATAAAACGGGCCGGCGTCGCAGATGTTCTCCGCGAGCAGCATCTCGAGCTGATCCGTCGTGAGCGGGAACTTCCTGAACCTTTCCATGCGCTTGACAATCGGGCGCATGACCGAAAGCGGGATGCGGACCTTACCGGCGCGGCGCCCGGCGCTCGCCGCCACCTTGTCCAGCAGCTCTGCGTAAGATATACGTTCAGGCCC
>DATBLU010000077.1:0-7269 GCA_036555205.1 Candidatus Deferrimicrobiaceae bacterium | reverse complement strand
AAGCTATGATCGCGTCAGCCGTATATCGCCTGGGGCTATCCCTGTGGGTAGGGGGGATGGCGTTGTTCACATTCGTCGTCACCCCCGTGATCTTCCGTACGCAGGGGAGGGAGAGGCGCTTATTGTCGCGTACGAGACGTTCCGCCGGTAAGCGCAGAAGGGACTTGCGGCCGGAGCGCTTACCTCGCGGGGCAGCTGCTGCCTGACGGCATGGCGTTCCCCCTGCGGGCCTCGTACCGGCGAACGGTCTCCCGCAGATGCCGGCTGCCCGCCTCGGACAGGCCGAGGCCATCGATTTCCGCCTCCAGCTGCCGAAGGCTCCCATATCCCGCGACGTAACCGTTCACGCGCGCAGCCGCCGTGGACGCGGCGAAATCGTTGTCCGCGGGATAGACGGCGCGAAGCTCCTGCGCGAGCGCCGAATCCCCACGCAGGGCGAATTTCTGGTGGTACGCCTCCGCATGGGTGAATCCGGCAGCCGGCAGGATTTCGGTGTAGATCCGGCGACCGATGCGCTCGGACTCCCGGTCCCGCGTCCTCTCCGCGAGGCGGCGCTGCTCCTCATCGTGGTAGAAAATCGCCGACATGTACTGCCGTTTCCAGGGACGGCTCCCGGGGTCATGGCTCGCCCAGAAGAGCTCCAGAAGCTGCGAATAGGCGATCCGCGCCGGATCGTACTCGATCAGCACGGACTCGGCGTGGTCTCCCAGGTTGTGGTACGTAGGGTTTTCCGTGGTGCCTCCCGTGTAGCCCACGCTGGTCCGGATGACGCCGGGGAGACTCCCGAACCGGGAGTCGGGGCCCCAGAATCAGCCAAGGGCGAACGTCGCCCTCTCTGTTTTCCCGCGAGGGGCGGAATCGATCGGGGGAGTCGCCGCCCCCGCCGGACCGGCGAGAATGAACGCCGCCAATATGCCAAAGGCGAAAAGCTCATTCATTGCAATATACCTCGATAGGTCCCCGCCCGCTTCAAGGCGTCGACCATCCGCTCGATCGTGATCGTCGCCGGGTCGAAGACCACGGTGTTGATTTCCCGGAATCCCCGGAATCCCCGATCGACCCGCTTCACCCCCGGCAGCCCGTCCAGGGCGGCCTTTCCGACGTCGTATCAGGCAACGTGGAACGTTACCGTGGATTCCGCCGCCGTCCTGTTCATTTTGACGAAGACCAAGGCGGCCGAGTTCATGCAGTATCGCAGGCCGGTAGGTTTCGGACCGTCATTGAAGACATGGCCGAGGTGCGCATCGCACCGGGCGCACACAACTTCCGTGCGGGTCGTGAAGAAACCGTGGTCGGGTTTCCGCCGGATGTTCTCCTCTGCGACGGGCGCCCAGAAACTGGGCCATCCGGTCCCCGAATCGTACTTCGTATCCGAGAGGAAGAGGTCGTTTCCGCAGCAGACGCACCGGTAGACTCCCTTCTCGTGATTATTGAGGTACTGTCCGCTGTTGGGTTCCTCGGTTCCTTGCTCCCGCGTCACCACGTACTGCATGGTAGTCAGCTGCTTCTTCCACTCCGCCTCCGTCTTCACCACTTTGGCGGTCGTGATGATCCCCTTTTTCTCCACGGAATACACCTTGATGGTTTCCGGCATTCTTCCTCCTTGCGTGCCCGTCCCAGGTGCTGCTTCCGCCATGCGGATTCCCTCCCACCTTGAGGCCGGCCGAAGGATAAGCGCTCCCGCGGCGGCAAGCCCCAGCTTTAAGAAATCCGATCTTCTCATCGGTTTAAACAGAAAGTTTTTCATGTTCCTTCCTCCATCTGCCTTGTTACCTTCTATAGTGCCAGCTCAAGATCACGGTTTCGTCACGGGCAGATCGAAAGTTTCCCTTTTCAGATTCGGCTTCGCTGCGCGGGGTTGCCCGCCGCCTCCGGCCAATGGAACCCAAACCAGCGCGGGCTCATCGAAGATGCGCCGTGCGTGCAGCATTTACTAATCGGAACGGATACGCGAGGATAATGGGTTTATGTGCGCGAAAATGAAAGAAGATTCATTTCGGGACTTCGTGCTTGACCAGCTGCGCTCCATGGAGGGCGTAAGTTGCCGGGCCATGTTCGGCGGCTACGGGCTCTACCTTGGCGCAACTCTTCCATGCGCCGCAACACGACACAGGTCAATCATGCGACGGTTGTTTCGATCGAACCGCGGACGCCGGTCAGGCGGCCTTCTTCGCGTAATCGACCATTCCCTGGAAATCGACCACTACGACCGGCTCGTCGCCGACCACCCAGGCGTCATGGCCGGACGGCAAAAGCGACACGTCGCCCGGTCCGCACAGGACTTCCGTCCCGTCGTCCATCAGGATCTTAAGCGTCCCTGACACGTGGTACTGGAAATGGGGCGCCTCGCAGCTCTTGGTGTTCGCTAACGGTTGAACGGACGTCGACCAGCGCCATCCCGGCTCTAATATTGCCCGGCCGATCGTCGCCCCGCCGATCGTCACCAGTTCCACCCTGCCCTTGGGGAAGCTGCGTACTTCGTCTGCCTTGCTGAAGCCTTTCCGTTCCGCCTTGTCGCTTGTGGTTTTCAACTTCATCTCCTTTCCCTGCTCGTTCGACTATCTACAGTAGATGCAGTTGGATGGGTCGGGTTCCCCTTATCCGGTTGATTGTCGAACATCGGCCCGATGAGCCGAATCGAAAGAAGGGATCATCTAAAGAAAGCTATGGCGGGGAAAATGGCAATCCTTTCATTTTTCCTTGCGGTTCTATCGACCCCGTTGCCAGGCGGGGCTGCCGAATCCGGCGCAAGGATAATCCCCTCGGGGGAGGCCGGAGCCAAAGCCGCACTGGAACGGTCGCCGCGTCACCACGAGTGGGCCGATATAGCAGTCCCCGGCAAAACCGTAAAGCTTTCCGCATTCGTGGCCTACCCTGAGCGCAAGGACAAGGCTCCCGTCGTTATCGTCATCCACGAGGTATACGGCCTCACCGACTGGATCCGGGCCGTCGCGGACCGGCTGGCCGCGGAAGGTTTCATAGCCATAGCGCCGGACCTCCTTTCCGGCAGGGGACCCGGCGGGGGAGGGACCGACAAGTTCGGCAGCCGGGACGACGTCGTGAAGGCCGTGCGCGAACTTGGGGGCCCGGAAGTAGTGGCGGCGCTTGACGCCGTGAGCCGCTATGGAAGGGGCCTTCCGGCCGCCAAGGGGAAATTCGCCACTGTGGGATTCTGCTGGGGAGGGGGCCAAAGCTTCCACTACGCCACGGCGCAGCCGGACCTTGGCGCCGCGGTGGTTTATTACGGTTCATCCCCCGAGGAGAAAACCCTCGGGTCGATCCGCGCTCCGGTGCTTGGCCTTTATGCCGGAGACGATGCTCGCGTGAACGCCACGGTCGGTCCGGCGGAGGCAAGGATGAAGGAGCTCGGGAAAACGTTCATCGCCCGCACCTTCCCGGGTGCGGGGCACGCATTCCTGCGGGCGCAGGACGGCCGTGACGGCGCAAACCTGGCAGCGGCGCAGAAAGCCTGGCCCGCCACGGTCGAACACCTCAAAAAACACCTGGAATAGTTATTCCAGTCAGCACGTCATAGATCGAAAGGAGAGGAATCATGGCAAGAAAAGGAAGCAGTGCCGCAAGGAAGCCCGAGGAGCAGGAAATCGTAATAACGCGCATCTTCGATGCGCCTCGCGACCTGGTATTCAAGGCATGGACCGAGCCCGAGCGCGTGAAGCGGTGGTGGGGTCCGAAAAGCTTCACGACGCCCGTCTGCAAGATCGATCTGCGCACGGGAGGAGTCCTTTTCTACTGCATGCGATCGCCCGACGGCAAGGACTATTGGGGCCGGGGCGTTTTCAAGGAAATCGTGAAGCCGGAGCGGATAGTCTGCACCGATACGTTTGCCGACGAGAAAGGCAACAAGGTCTCGCCCCGGCAGTACGGAATGAGCCCCGACTGGCCGGACGAAGCGATCATCACGGTGACCTTCGAGGAGCATGGCGGCAGGACAAGTTTCATGCTGCAGCACGGCCCCTTCAAGCCGGGCGATGAACGCGACATGTGCCACCAGGGCTGGAGCGAGTCCCTGGACAAACTCGAAGATTACCTGGCGAAGGCTTAGGTAATAAAATCACATGGAGGAGCGGCTGCCTGTCCTTTCGAGGCGGCGGCTCCTCCTCTCATCGATAAACAACTAGTTCTTAAGGATATTTCTGATATGTGCCAGTCATCGAATACGCGAAAATCTTTCCCGGGGAGGAGGATATGAAAACATCCGAAGCGGTCGCCATCATCCACAGGGGGATCTACCGCGAGAAGGAAGCCATCAGCGCCTACATCAAGTTTGCGAAGGCGGTCAAGGAGCCGAAGGCCAAAAACGTGCTGATCAACCTAGCCGACGACGAGGTCGGCCACATGACAAAGCTCGAGAAGCACCTGATGAGTATCCTCAAAGGTCAGCCGTGGATACTCCCGAAGGCGGAGGAGATCGAGGCCGTGGCGGCGGTGTTCACCTCGAGCGGGTACCCCGCGATGGAGGTCCGGGTGAAAGACCTGGAGAAGGTCGATGAAATCCGGATCCTGGGGATCGCCGTAGAGCGCGAAATCATCGCGAACAGGTTTTACCTCGACCTGGCCGCGAAGGCGCACTCCCCGGAGGCGAAGGAGATGTTCCTATCGTTGGCCAAGGAAGAGGAACTGCACATGAAGATCCTGCGCGCCGAGATCGACTCGATCGGCCAGAACGGCTTCTGGTTCGACATGCAGGAATTCACGATGGAGAAGTAAGCGATGCTTGCATCCGCCGTTTACCGCCTGGGGCTGTCCCTGTGGGTAGGAGGGATGGCGCTCTTCACCTTCATCGTTACCCCCGTGATCTTCCGAACGCAGGGGAGGGACGCCGCCGGAAAAATAGTCGGGGCGATATTCCCCCTGTATTTCCGCTACGGACTCGCGCTCACGGCCGTCGCTTTACTGGCTCGCGTGATCGCCGGTGAAGCGTTCCATGGAATCCGCCAATGGGCCGGAACAATCCTGATCCTGACCGCCCTTCTTCTGAGCGGCTACCAGGCGTACGGAGTCGCGCCGAAGATGGAACGAGTCAAGCAATCGGTCGCTTCCTTCGAGACCGCCCCTCCCGACGACCCCGCCCGCAAGGAATTTTCCCGCCTCCACGGGATATCGATGGTAGTCAACCTCGTCGTACTGCTGGAGGGTGCGGCGCTGATCGTCGCGTACGAGACGTTCCGCCGGTAACCGGTCGTGGCTATACGTCGACCAGGACCTTGAAACCGCCGTAGACCATGCGCTTGAAGTCGAAAGGCATCGTATTGGGATCGCAGCCCGCAAGTCGCGGATCCTTGATCACCTTGGCGTTGACGCGGTCCCGATGCGCCCGCGACTTGAACACGATGTACGAGAACACCACCGTCTCGCCGGGTTTGACCTTCACCTGCCGAGGGAAGGGGACCCCCATCTTGACGTCGAGGTCGTCTCCGACGCACTCCTTGTAGTCGAGGGCGCCGTGCTCCCGCCATATCTTTCCTGCCTTCCTGG
Source organism: Candidatus Deferrimicrobiaceae bacterium (assembly GCA_036555205.1). GTDB lineage: Bacteria > Desulfobacterota > Deferrimicrobia > Deferrimicrobiales > Deferrimicrobiaceae > FEB-35. Next base: position 1,773 of record DATBLU010000077.1, on the reverse strand, counting down.
CCAAGCGGGCGTAGGCTTCCAAATTTTTCTTCGGCAGGGGCACAACGAATCCATCCACGTATTTCATGGCGATCCCCCTTTATTTATGGTTTTCTCCTTTATCCCTTGGGAACTTGTCCTTGCGCCGTTTCCTTCTCGGCGACGGCCTTGAGGCTTGCGAGGCCGGTCTCGAAGTCCTTTCCGATCATCTTGTCCATGTTGCAGAAGATGCCGATGACCTTGGAGATGAAGGGACTGGGTCCGTGGATCGCCCATGTGACGTTGGTGGCGTCGCCCTGGGGCGAAAGGGTGAAGTCGACTACGTTATGGGCTTCGAAGGGCTCCATGAAATCCAGCCTGATCGATACCCTGGAGGGCGGGGAGGCCTCCGTGATCTCCATGCGCCCCTTGCCGATTTCCTTGTTGCCTTCCCATTCGTACACCGCGCCCTTGCCGCTCGGGGCGCCGCTCAAGGTCTTCTTCATCGCCGGGTCCTTTTTCTCGAAAGGCGACCAGGAGCCCCAGCTGTGCAGGTCGTTGATCAGCGCGAAGACCCTCTCCGGCGACGCCTGAATGCTCGTCGACCGCTCGACGCGGAATGTGTCGGGTCTTGTCGCGGCAAAGCCCAGGAGAGCAACCAGCAGTACCGCTGCTGCGACTGCGATTTTCTTCAGCATGGATTCCTCCGATAGATTCCTATATTTTCTCGTCTTTCCCGACTCCTCGTATTCCTGTTTGCACCTCCGGGATGTTCTCCGCCTTTGTCCAATAGTCGTCAGGGGATCCCGGAAATCGACATGCGGTCACAAGATATTCTGATGTCGCGGATCTTTCTGACGATTCCACAGGTTCTCCCCTTAAAAATGGGCTCGTCGGATCCCTCTGCTTGAGGCTGAAACTTGTGACCTCAGCGCTTTTCGATCGTGGTGGGGAAGCAGGGCGGAAGTTCGGGGAACCGATTCCGGGTTCGGTCGCTCTATACGGCATGGGAGGGAGATAACATGTCACAGTGCGATTACGAACGGGACGCAGTCGCATGCCTCGGTCGGCGGACGACCCCGACGCCGGAAGAGGCGAGAGGCGCGTTCGTCGCCTCCAGACATCCGTGCGATTCCTGCGTGATCGGATCACGTCGAGCCCGTGAGGATGCGGAGCGGCGCGCATCGGAGCGGATGCAAGCCCCTGCGAGCCGTGCTCAAGCCAGGCCGCATTGAACGCATCGGGCAACATGCAGAAATAGATCGGGTCCCACCCCGTCAGGCCGACTTTTTCCGATAGCCGCCCGTGTCGGCTTGCGGTTGCCCATAGGCTTCCTTCAACCCCGCGATGTCGAGTTTTTTCATTTTTACCACCGCCTGCATGACCCTATCCGACCTTGCGGCATCGGGATCGCTTATCATCTCGATGATGCCCGAAGGAACGATCTGCCAGGACAAGCCGTATTTGTCCCTGAGCCAGCCGCATTCCACCTCTTCACCGCCGTCGGTCAGCTTCTCCCACAGCTCGTCGATTTCCTTCTGCGTCTCGCAGCTCACTAACAACGATATGGCGGGGGAGAACGTGAAAGCCGGGCCGCCGTTCATTGCGACGAACGGCTGTCCTTCGAGCTCGAACGCCACGGTCATGACAGATCCCTTCGGTCTTCCGGAGGCCTTTGCCGCCGCTTCGCCGTAGCGTGAAACGCTTACGATCCTCGAATTCCGGAAGATGGAGGTGTAGAATTTCGCCGCCTCTTCGGCGTTGTCGTCGAACCAAAGGAACGGTGTGATTTTCTGCATGGGGGTATCCTTTCGT
>DATBLU010000045.1:0-15205 GCA_036555205.1 Candidatus Deferrimicrobiaceae bacterium | reverse complement strand
AAGGGAAAAACCTGCTGTATTTACGGGCCGTTTTAACGAATAGACTGCAGCGCGAAGCCGTCCGCTCCGGCGCCCCGGACACTATCGAAATCGTTCGAAGCCGCAATTGTAATCCAGATGCCGGCTCAGTTTCAGGGCCTGGACTCCCCGCTATCGCCACCGCGGCCCAAGCCTTCATTCGAGCGGTAATTCACCCGGATTGGATAGACTCGGACGATCTCTCCCGCGGGCAGGTGCAACGTGCCCCGGGGATCTACCTCCATGGCGAAGATGCCGGCGCCGGAAGCGGCCTGGCCAATATGTGCACATTCGTTGTGCCTACTCAATTATACTTTACGAATATAGGCGGCCAGGAAGTCTTACAGGGCGGAATTCGGGCGCCGACGAGGTGATAATCCCCGAGCATGAAGGCGGGTTGATGGTGGGAAGAATGATCGAAAAATACTCCGTCGCGACATGAAGCCGATTCCCGTGACCGGCATGCTCCGGTTCCGCCTTTTCCCGATTGCGGTCGCGCTCATCCTGTCATTTCTCCTGTTTCCCGGAAAGGCGGGGGCGGAATGGGGGCTGGAGATCACTCCGTACGCCGGCTACGGCATCGGCGGCAGTTTCGACGACAACACAACCGGCGCCAAGCTGGATTTAAGGGAGGGGGGGAGCTTCGGGATCGTCCTCGACTTGTCGGACTCCCCGGACACCCAGTACGAACTCTTTTACGGATACCAGCGGACGAAAGTCACCGGCGGGGGAACGTTCGGCGGGGAAACGCTCTTCGACCTGGACCTGCACTACCTCCACGTTGGGGGGACTTATATGTTTACCGGGAACATGGTCCGCCCCTACATTGCCGGAGGGCTCGGCGCAACGCACTTCGTGCCGCACGGGAGCGGGATGAACCCGAAAACGTACTTTTCCATTTCGCTGGGCGGTGGAGCAAAGATACCGTTATCCGATCACGTCGGTCTTCGCTTCGAGGGGAGGGGATTGCTTACGGTCCTGCCGGACGCCACGGAGATCTTTTGCGTGTCGTCCGGCGGCGCCGCGTGCCGGGTGAGCGTCAAGGGGGACGTGCTCGGCCAGGTCCTGCTGACGGCGGGGATCACCTTCTCGTTGTGAGGGGGGCGTCAGCCGATCCCCGGCAGGTGCTTCCTGACCGCTTTCTTCGCCTTCTTCACTTTTTTCTTTACGTTCTTGACCAGGTTGGACGTCAACTTGTCCTTCAGTTTGTCGACCTCGTGTTCTTTCTTCGCGAGCTTCTTCATCAGCCGCGCCACATCCTTCTCGAGCGAGCCGACACGCTTGGCGAGCTGCTTCTCGACGCTCCCGATTTTCGTTCGGATCGTTTTCGAAAAGGCCATGTCCGCCTCCTTCCGCAGTCCGAGTTTGGCCTATTCTAACACCGAAATCGGGAGCCGATAACTTAACCGATTCCCAGGCGAACGTCCGGCTGGCCGTGATGCCGTGAGACTCCCTGCGCGATTATCGACGTTCATCCCGCTTTCAAATTCCGGTGATAAAGGAGGATCTCGTCGATCTGCTCCATCGTGAACTTGTTCAGCCCCACGATCCGGGCGTGGGACCGGAATGCCGGGGGCAAGATGCTGCGTGCTTCCTCCTTGGTGTCCACCTCCACGATGAGCCACGCTTTATGCTCACCGTCCATGCACCCCCAGTCCGTATGCGTCACGAAATGAGATCCGGTCTTGAGGAAGATCTCGACGACGCGAGCGCACGCCACCACCTCTTCCTCATGCGGCACTTCGATTAGAAATCTCGCCATGGCGCTCTGCCTCCTCACTTCCTTATTTAACGATTCAAATTCTTGTTTAATCTTGATGTCCGTCGGATGGCAAATGCTTCGGGAAATGAAAAGATTTTCTTGCGGTGCGCGCTTACCGTCCCGATGATGGGCCGGCCGCCCGGATTTCCCCGATCGTCGGGATCGCGGACCGTCCCCCCAATCCGCGGCAGGAGAGGCCTGCCGCGGCGTTGGCGAAGGCGAGGATCTCCCTGAAGGGTAGTCCTTCGAGAAGGGCGTACAGGAAACCGGCGTGGAAGATGTCCCCGGCTCCCGTGGTGTCTCGCGCCTCGATGCGGATGGGGGGCGAGAATGTCTCCTCCCGGCCGTCCCAGCCGTATGCCCCGCGGGGACCAAGCGTCACCGTGGACGTCCTGGATCCGTAACGGCGCAGGATCTCCCGGGCCCCATCTTCCGCCGGGGTACCGGGAAACAGCAATCCCGGGAAGTGTCCCGCGGCGACGATGTGATCGCACACTGACAGCAGCTCCTCCGTTCCCTCCTGCACCTTTTCAGCGTCGAGCACTACAGGGACGCCCGAAGCCCTGGCGGCCCTTGCGGCTGCAATCGACGGCGGGACGTCGTGGCCGTCCAGAAGGAGCGCCCGAGCCCGCCGGATGTCCTCAAGCGGCAGGTCCTCCGGCGTTATCTGAATCCGCAGGTCCCGGTCCCACAGGATGGTGCGCTCACCCGTTCCCTCTTCGACCAGTATCACCGCGAACTGGGACGAGGCGCCGGGAACCGTCCGGACATGGGCGAGGTCGATTCCCTCCCGCGAAAGGAGCAGGGTAGAAAGCCGTCCGTGCTCGTCGTCTCCCACGTTCCCGACATATTTGCAGCGGCATCCCCAACGGGAAAGCGCCACCAGGGCGGTCGCCACCTGACCGCCGCCCTCCCGCGCGAAAGCGGACATTCGCAGCTTCTCGCCCGGCGCCGGGAACCTCTGCAAACCGACTAGGTAATCGATCGCGTTGAGCCCGATACCGACGACGTCGAACATCGATTGTCTCCGTTCGTCTTCCAGGTCCGCTTCCCTTCGCCCCAATTTTATACCAACCATGTGAGGGCGATTTCACCGGGAATCCCGGAGGGGGCAGGCCGCATCTTTCCGCTATCACGCCCGCGAAACGGGAGGTCGATATGGATGCGTCGGATAAGGAGGCACTCGGCCGGGTCATTCGTGGAGGGCGTTGGGCAGCCCTGGCCACGTTCGGGGATGGCATGCCGCTGGCTTCCATGGTGGCCTATGCCTGCGAGCCGGACTTTGCCGGATTTCTGCTGCATCTGAGCCGGCTCTCCGCGCACACGAGGAACCTTCTGGCGTCCCCGTCCGCATCGCTCGCTATCAGCGAACCGGACACGGCTCAAGTTCACAACCCCCAAACGCTGTCGCGGGTCAGCATCCAAGGGGAAGCCCGGCCTTTAAAGCAGAACTCTGCCGGATACGCGGAGGCAAAAGCCCTCTATATAAAGCGGTTCCCCGATTCGTCCCCTCTTTTCGGGTTCGAAGACTTTCTCCTGTTCCGCCTTGTCCCCCGGGAGGCCCGCTTCGTTGCGGGATTTGCAAGAGCCTACACCGTCGGCGTCGGAGAACTGAAGGAAGCCGCGTCCATCCGGCTCGGTTCGTAAAGAGCCGGCCCGCCGTTCCCTTCTCTACTATTTCAGTCAGCCTCCCTGCTGGCTCTTAAGCTTCTCGTTCGGCCGGATCTCGAGCTGGACACGTCGATTCGACTGCCTCCCTTCCGGCGTGGAGTTGTCGGCGACCGGATCGGAGGCTCCATATCCCATAACGCTCATCCGCTGCGTGGGCACGCCGTCCTTCGCGAGCAGATCCCGGACCGCGTCGGCCCGCCGTTCGCTCAACTTCTGGTTGTACTCCGGTTTCCCGGTGGAGTCGGTGTGCCCCTCCACCGTGATGTAGGTATCCGGATATTTCACAAGCACCTCCGCCGCCTTGGCGATCGAATTCCTGGCCGCGGGCTTCACATCGTACTTGTCGACGTCGAACAGGATTCCCGAGGGGAGAGCGACGTACAGCTTGTCCCCCTCGCGGGCGATCGCGGCTTCGGGGAGTTTCCGCTTCATCTCCGCCGCCTGCCTGTCCATGTAGTTGCCGATGGCGCCGCCTCCCGCCGCTCCCACGACGCCGCCGATGAGCGCTCCCGTTCCCCGGTGTCCCCTGCCGGCGATCAGCGCCCCGGCGCCCGCGCCCACCGCGGCGCCTCCCAGTGCCCCGATCGCAGTTCGCTTGTACTCCCTCGTCCCGTCGGGGTTCGTCGCGCACCCGGACGAAATCAGCAAAACAACCGAAGTCATCAAGGCAGCCACTTCAACCGGGATCCTGGTTTTCATCTCTTCCTCCGTATTCTTTTCTTCCGGAAATTACACATTCCGATTCGCGCGGAAGAATCCGAAATTCTTTTTCTCTTTCTGGACTCCGCAGGGACCGGAATTGCTGCCAGTCCGTCCATCCCGCGCGATTTTCCAAGGAATTTATCACAAACTGTGCCATAGCCTCCAGATACCCTCGAGGTGCGCTGTTCCAGCGGGTGAGGTGCGCAACGGATGCCGCGCCCGGCCGGGTATACCGCCGTCTGCGGAGCACGTTCGCGCCCCACTGACGTTCCACTTGCGGCCGCGGCTGCGAATGGGCTAAAGGGGAGAGCTGGCTTCCCCGATTTTCAGGAATTCGAAGATCCCCTCGGCTTCCCTCGGGGTGATCACATTCTTCCGGCGATTCATGAAGGCGGGGAGGGCGTTTCTTTGCACAACCTCCACTCCGCTGATCGTCCCATGTTCCGCGACAACGGCGTTCAGGAAGACGATGAGGGGCACCGGCTTCAATTCCGTGATCCCTCTCTGGACAAGCAGCTCCTGTAGAATCCGGCAGTCCTCCCGAACGTCCGACAGCAGGTCCCGGTCCATCTCCAGGGATCTTTTATTCCGGAAGATCTTGCCCCCCAGGACCATTATGGTTCCTATATGGCTTTGAATATTCACGACGAAGAGCCCTTTGGGGCCGACAAGAATAAAGTCGATCACCCCATTCCCGAAGTGGAATCGATGAAGGATGAAAAACCCGGCTGGAAGCCCGTCGAGGAGGTCCCCGATATCCTCCCCTGCGCTCTTCTTCGGGGGAGCGTCTTTCCCCATGCGGAACACCTTCAAAACTCCCTCGCCGATGGTTGCCGGGAGGGTCCATCCGCCGAAAAGCCTTTTTTCCCGTTTTCTTAAGCCTGCTCCCAATCGCATGAACATCCGCCCTGGACGCATTCTTACCGATCTTATCGGATGAAAACGGGGAAAACTTAACGATCGAAACGGCCCGGCGGGGTATCAAAAACCTGATCACCGGGCGTTACGGTTCCAGGCGGCCGTTGACGGGGGGAACCCGTTTTCGAATCTGCTTGGTTTTGCTTTGCCGGCATTTGCCTTCCTCCTCGATCCGCGTGCTCTTTCCTGTGCTCCCTGTTAAGATTGGGTGAGATGGAAAACAGGGGGTGCCAAGTGGGCATTCTGCAAGGCAGAAAAGGGCTGATCCTCGGCGTCGCCAACGATAAATCCATCGCTTGGGGCGTGGCTAAGGCCTGTCACCGGGAGGGGGCCGAGCTAGGGTTCAATTATCTCGGCGAGGCTCTGAAGAGACGCGTTCATCCCCTGGCGGAATCGATCCATTCGAGTTTCGTCGAACCGCTCGACGTAAGCGACGACGTCCAAATCGACGATTTCTTCGCCAAGGTCGAGGCCCGTTGGGGGCGGCTCGACTTCATCGTGCACTCCATCGCCTTTGCCAACAGGGAATCGCTGAAAGGCAATTTCCGGGATACAACGCGCGCCGATTTCCATCTCGCGCTGGATATTTCCGCCTACTCCTTCATTGCCTGCGCCCGGCGGGCGGCCCGCCTGATGGGACCGGGAGGATCCATGGTGACTATGAGTTACCTCGGGGCAGTGCGCGCCGTTCCGAACTACAACGTAATGGGCGTGGCTAAGGCCGCCCTCGAAGCGGCGACCCGTTACCTGGCCCACGATCTCGGGCCTGAAGGTATCCGCGTCAACGCAGTCTCGTCCGGGCCTATCCGAACGCTGGCCGCCTCCGGCGTGATCGATTTCCGCAAACTGATGGAGAAGGGCGCACGCGGCGCCCCGCTACGACGGAACGTGACGCAGGACGAGGTGGGGAACGCCACCGCGTATCTCCTTTCGGACTGGGCTTCCGGCGTGACCGGCGAAGTGCACTACGTCGACGCGGGGTTCAACATAGGCGCCGGCGACCCGGGCGTCGAATCGACCCAATCGGACTCCTCCTCCCCCTCGTCATGAGAGTTTGACGGGACGGCGCGAGGATCCCCGTGCGGAAACATAGGCGGGGATGACGGGATCCTTTTATTTCCTTTTCCTCAAGCGGGATGCCGTGCGTCCCTGGATCTCGAACGCACGGTTATTATCTGCTGTTTTTTCCGTGTTACCATGACGCATGGTTGCTCCAAGGAATGCAAAATCCACCAGGAAGGGAGCGCAACGATGGACAGCATCTACAAAATCATCGATGTCGTAGGCACGAGCAAGAGCTCATGGGAGGATGCCGCAAAAAATGCGGTGGAGACCGCCGGGAAATCCCTGGAAGATCTGAGAATTGCGGAAGTAGTCAAATTGGATATGGTGATTGAAAAAAACAAGGTTGTTGCCTACCGCGCACGGGTGAATATTTCCTTCAAGTATCGCGCGTAGGCGTAAAACTCTATCCCGAACCGCCCCACGATCGTGCGCCGATCATGAAGGAGCACCTTTTTCACCAACCGGTGGAAAAGGTGCTCTTATTCTATGGATTGGCAACGGTTTCCTGTTTCAGCGCATTCTCCGCTGCAACGACCTGCCCTGTCGCTCCGCCTTCTCCCGCCCCATTTGCATGCTCAAAGGGATGACGCCTGCTTGGGAAGATAATTATTGAGTAAAATCCGCACGTTTTGCATACCCCCGCGCAAGCAATTGTCATTTTCGGGATGTAAAGGGCGTGCCGCTAGAGTGAGTCGCCGGGAGCAGGCCAGGCAAAGACAATGTTCCGGCCCTTACCATAAGTCCTTATGAATTAAATTTCTTTTGGTTTTATGCCGATAAATCGTATGGATATCGATCGCTGTCATTATTCGGGAGGTAAATGTAATAAGCTCCAGAAAAAGAGGGAACCGCCATGGAGAAGAAACTGACCATTACAATCGAAGTGGACGGCGATCGGGAGGAAATCATTCTTCGGGACAATACCGGCGCCAGCCGTCAATTGAAAAGCATTCTTGTGACGGGGGGAGGATTCGAGGAAGAGGCCTATTATCTTTTCGGTTGGGGTTCCTGCGCCGATCTCGGATGGGCCCTTGCCAACGGCTATCGTTATGCCAAACAATCCCCTCGCACGGAGGATAAGTTCTACCAGCGTGTGTTCAACCACATGACACGGTGGATCGCGCAATTTCACGGCTGGGCACTCGAACAACCAATGGATCCGCGAGTGCTCCTCGAAAGATGGGAGGCTGAGGACGCGGCAAAAGCGGCTGATGAGGCTGACCGGAAAAGTTCAAATTAAGATCCGCTTTCGACACGGTTATCGACTTTGGTCGATACTTCATTTCCTTTAAAGTAAGTCCCGTATCTTCCGATTGAAACAATTGTACTGATCATAGATAAATAAACCGATGGATGGATCACGGGGGGCCGGCCTGGCATGAGAAAAAAATCCATGTTTCTTCCGCTCGGTATTGTGATCCTTATGATCTGCAACGGCTGCGCCGCCAGTCCGGCGAAAGTGACCATCGGCAAGGAAACCTATCTGAGCAACCCACTTTTTGAACCGGTCAAGAGCAATACGACCGGGGAACCGGAACTCGTATTCTGCGCGGACGTCAGCGACGAGAACCCCTTCAATTACAAGCCAACGCTGGAACGCTTTGTCAAGCACGCACCGTTCCGACAAATATCGCTCGCCGAATCGCAGTCAACTTGCGACGTGATGCTCAGGCTCAAGTGGATCTACGCGAATGGTTCCGGGACCGTGGTTGCCACGTCCGCGGAGAACGGCTCGGAGCTGTTGAGGGCGGAAGCCGAAGGGAAATGGGGCCCCGTGTTCGGAATCGAAAGACTAGGGCCGATCGTGTTTAACGCCTTCGTCCCCGGAACCCCTTTGTACAGACAGGTAACGGATTCCAAAAAGTCGAAGGAAGCGGAATTCCGGGAGTCGGTCCGCCGCTATCGAGAGATGCCCGTCAAGCCATCCCTCCCCGAGGAGGCCAGGAAATACAAGGTCCAGGCCGAAAGCGCTTTCAACCGGAAGGATTTCGATGAAGCCGCCGCCCGCTATCTTGATGCCCTAAAAATTGCCCCCTGGTGGCCCGAAGGGTACTTCAACAGGGCGCTCATATTCGGAGAGACGGGCCGCTACAGGAAGGCCGTCGAGGAGATGCGGAAGTATCTCGTGATCGTCCCCGACGCACCGGATGCCCGCGCGGCGCAGGATAAGATCTACGAATGGGAAGGGCTCGCACGAAAAGCGGGTCCGCAATCCGTTGAATCCGGGACGTCGGTTGGTACGAGTCGCGAACCGTCGAGAAGCAAGTAACGCGTACCGGTTCTCTGAGGAGGTGCGGTGATGAAAGATTCGACCGGCTGGAAGTTCTGGAGCAAGCATGCGCTCATGATCAGCCTGTTGACCTCGGCGCTATTCGCCGTCCACACATTCGCCGAGGCGGCCCAGCCTCCTCCTCCCCCCAAAGCCAAGATCACACGGCCGGGCATGACCGCCCCGACAGCATTGCGGCAGATCCGCGATGGAATCAAGAGCGCCGGGATCCGCGGCGGCGACGAACGATTCCGCCATCATCTGGAAAACATCACTGTGACAATGGCCGGATTCTCCTATACGGAAGTCGACGATGTCGCAAGGTGGGCTTCGCAGCCGAGGGCCCGTTCCTTCCGGTACAACGATATTCCCGCCTTTTCGGTCGAGTTTCATTCGCCGTTCCTGCCGAATTCTCCTACCGGATATCGAACGACCATTCAACCCCGCATCTGGTGGGACAGGGAAAGAGCCGATCATGCTCGCGGGTTCGTGGACGGCATCAACGCGATCCGGTACTACGCATCCGGCAGGGACCTGGTCGATGACGCGTCGCAGTTCGCCGGATTCCAGGAGGAGGCGAGGGCATGGCGGGCCCTTCCGGTCAAACCGTCGATCCCCGAGGACGTGCGGCGGTTCCAGCTCCTGGCCGAGGACGCGATCAAGAACAAGAACTTCGAAGAGGCCGTCGATTTCTATGAGCAAGGGTTAAATGTCTCGCCCCTCTGGCCGGAAGGGCAGTTCAATGCAGCCTTGTTGTACGGAGAAATGGGGATCTACGGACAGGCCGTGATCCATATGAAGCGCTACCTGGAACTGAAACCCGACGCCCCCGATTCGCAAGCAGCCCGCGACCAGGTCGTGATCTGGCAGGCGAAGGTGAGGATATGGCCATGACGTTCCCGGTCAGACTTACTATCAGCCGGCGGCAATCATGAAGGGGCGTTTGTCGGTGGCCGTTCTTCTCGGGTTGGCCGTAGCGGTGTCGGGCTTTCCAGCGGAGGCGCTGGACTGCAACAGCCCGCCTTCTTCGTGGGGCGACACCGGCGCGTATGAATCCTGGTGCAGGGCCTGCGGCGGGACCGTCAGCGGAAGCGGGCCGAGGATTCAATGCATCCGCGGACCGAACTGGGGGAGGAAAGCGGGAGGTCCTGCCGGCGGCGGTGCCGGAGCGGGCGGCGCCCTCTACGGGGGTTTTTATTCGCTGGGCTATGCGTTCGGCCAGTGGCTGGTCGGCGGAGGCTCCGACCCGCAGCAGGAGGCGAGACGGCGTGAGATGATGGAGGAGCTGCAGCGCCGGCAGGCCGAAGCCGAGCGGTTGCACCGGGAGGAAGAGGCGCGGCGGCTGGCCGGGATCTACAACCGTCTTTCGAGCACGTTGAAGCTGAGCGGAACTCCCGACCTTAAGCTGAAGGGCGCGCCGGGGGGTGCATCGGGACTGAAGCTGAAGACCGGGGACGGCGCGGGCGGGGGCGGGATCGCCGGTCTGCCCGGCATCTACCTCAACGGGGGCGACAAACCGTACGGCGTCCCTGGACTGCCGGGGATCTACACGGGGGGCCCGGGACAAGGGTCGGGACTCTCCGGATCGGCGTTGAAACTGAAGATCGGAGGGGAAGCCGCGGCCGCCGCGCCGACATCGCCTACCCCGAACGCAGCTCCCGCTCCCCCGACCGCTCAGGCCGCCCCGTTCGATCCGGAAAGCATGACGCCCCAGCAGTTGGCGGACGTCGCCGAGATGTTCGGCCGGCTTCCACCGGAAGAGCAGGCGCGCCTGATGGACGTAATGCAGAAGGATGCGGGAGCCCCACCGCCCCCTCCCGAAACCGCAGGACCGACGGTTCCCGGTCTCTCGGGGCCGCTGCCCGCGGATGCACCCGCGCCTTTGCAGCAGCAGGCCGTAGCTTCACAGGCCGCGGCGTCAGCCCCGGCGCCGGAAGACGCCTCCGACCAGGCGCGGGCAGGCTTCGACCGCCCGCTGGGGAGCGCGCCGCCGGTGCTGCTCGAAACGCCCCGCACGACGCCGTCGATTCCGCCTACCCCCATTGGCGGCCTCGACGCCGATTCGATCGCCAGGGGGGGGCTCCCGTACATCCCCAAACCCCCTGCCCGTTCGTTTCCAAAGAATCCCGGCCCGCAACTCCTGAACCCTTTGCGGGAAGAGCAGAGGGTGCAGGCCGAGCTGAAGGCGTGGGACGACTGGGCGGTGCAGCGCGCGACAAGCATTTTCGACAAGCCGGAAGATCCCTTGTATCCGGCGTCCATGGAGCGGGCCATACTCAACACCGACGCGGTCAAGGAGTACGCTCCTGAACTTCTCGCCCGGTATGAAAGCGATCCGTCGTTCCGCCAGAGGGTGGATTTGCGGCTTCGATACGCCACAGAAGTAGCCGCTCTTGATTATTATCAGTTGCAGGCGGATGCGCACAAAGCCGCGGTCCTGTCGTACCAAGCGGAACTGGAAAAGCTTGCAGCGGCTGGCAGTTTGGACAGGTTGGTTCCCCTCGAAGAACAGTTACGGCTCCATCCCGAACGGCGGCAGCTCGTTCAGGCTGTCCGGGAGCGCATTTCCGCCGAAGAGGAAGCGGCGCTGGAGAAGGCGTGGGCTGCCGGAGGCGCAAGGCTGAGAGAAGAGTTCCAGTACGTCTTCCGGCTCATCCGCGGCGAAGCATCGCGGAAGCATGAAAATGAGAGTATTAGATGAAGCGATACTTCAGGGGGCTGCTCCTTGCCTTTCCGCTGCTGGCCATTACGGGGTGCTCGGCCAGCCAGACCCAACTCAACCGGGCGATCCATGAAGGAGACGCGCCGCGCGCGAAGAACCTGCTCGACAGCGGCATCTCCCCTAAGGAAAAGGGCGCCTGCGCGCCGGACGACGGGTATGAATCCACGCCGTTGACCTGCGCGATCAGAATGAATCGCATGGAGATCGTAAAGCTTCTATTTGCCAGGGGGGCAGACGTCAATCAACTGGAACCGTATGGGCATACACAATTGATGGCTGCGGCCGAGCAGAACACGGAAATGGTGAGACTGCTTCTGGAGAAAGGGGCCGATGTCAACCGCCGCGGGGCGGGATTGGTTGCCGGAAGGACGGCATTGATGAGCGCCGCCGGGGCGGGAAAGACCGATGTGGTAAAGCTGTTGCTGGACAGGGGAGCCGAGATCAACGCGCGAAGCCACTATGGCTGGACGGCCCTGACCGTTGCCGCCTTACATCAACATCGTGCCGTTGCCAAGGTATTGATATCGAAGGGGGCCGACATCGACTACGCCATCACGAAAGTGGAGACGCACGCCTCGGAGGCCAAGCATGCGAAACTGGAGGCCGAGGACAGGGCGGCCGCTATTTTGTTGCGGGAGTTGCGGGATACGGTCAAGGCATGCCCGATCAAGCCGCCGCGAGACGCGTCCGCCGAGCGCGAATTCGAAAAGGTTGCGGAAAAGTATCGGTTGTTGCCTGTCAAGCCGGTATTGCCGGAGGAGGCAAGGGAATTCAGAGTACGGGCCGAATATGCGATCGGGCAGAAGCAATTCCAGGATGCCGTGGACCTTTACTCCAAAGCGCTTAAAATTTCCCCTTGGTGGCCCGAAGGATATTTCAACCAGGCGCTGATCCTCGGGGAGATGCACTGCCCCGAGGAGGCGATCGCGGCGATGAACAAATACATCGCACTTGTCCCCGGCGCGCCGGACGTCCGCGCTGCAAAGGACAAGATCTACCAGTGGAAGGGCATGGTTCCCTAACCCCGACCCTTTCGCCATCGAGACGGTTCATTCCCGCCTCAAGCCGAACTCGCATAAACCGGAATCATCGACACGCTGGAAGCGCCGGACAAGGAATTTTTCATCCGGTAGCGGACGACCTGATTAATGAGGTGCGCCGTTGCACATGTAGGTGCCCTGCCTCGAAATAAATATCTCCTTGATCTCAACCGATATTGGCATCTCATGATTTCCGTTGTGCTTCCTTGTACGTCTTGTTTACGGATGTTTACCATTCAACTACTAGATAGTCGGGCCCTGCATATTATGCATATATTGATCGGAACAGCGGCATCGAGTTAATTGCAGCATGTCGCAGACTCGCCGTCTTGAGGCTATGGAGCGACGCCTGCGGGGGCGCCTGACGCCGGCGCGCAATCCATGCTTGTCGGCTAACGATGGAGGAAGCAGCGATGGACGATGACGGCTTGTCAGGCGTCGGCATCCGCTTGTTCCTGGGAAAGGGCGGAGTGGGCAAGACGACGTGCGCCGCGGCCACGGCGCTCCACTTCGCGGAGGCAGGTGAGCGAACGCTGGTCCTGTCCACCGATCCCACCCCGTCGCTGTCGCACATCTTCGACCGGCAGAAGTCGGAGCCCGAGCACGAGGTTGTGAAGCGCCTCTTCCTCACCGAGTTCGGTTTGGAGGAAGTGCGTACGATGTGGGACGAGCGCTTCGGGCGCGAGGTGTACGCCGTCTTTTCGGCGTTCGTGGACGTGGAGTACGATACCTTCGTCGAGTTCATGACGTCCGTGCTGCCGGGGCTAAACGAGGAGTTCACGGTGGACTACGTCCGCCGCCTCGCGTTGGAAGGCCGGTACCGGCGCATCGTATGGGACACGGCGCCCCTGGGCCAGACGCTGGCCCTGTTAGGCACACCGTCACTCCTCGCTCGCCACCTGCGCATGGCGCCGAGAGTCTACTCGCACTTGCGGACGTCCGGTGAGCGACGCGAGTCGATGATGGATGTGCTGCGACGCTGGGAATCGCTTTCCGGCTTGTGCATGGCGTTTCTGCGTCAGGCCGTTCGGTTCGTAATGGTGACCATTCCGGAGGCGCTTGCATTGCGCCAGTTGGATGACGTCTTCCGCGAGCTGGCGCGCTACGAGCTGAAGGTGGAGCATCTGATCGTGAACAACGTGGTCACGATCGCGGACTCACCCTTCCTCGCGCAGAAGGCCGAACAGCAACAAGAGCACCTGCGTCAGCTGCGACAGTCGTATGGCCGGCTGCCGATTACGGAGATCCCGCTCTTCCCGAAGGAGATCCAGGGCCTGGAGCGTCTTCGACAGGTTGCCGCCGTGCTTGGTCCCGGGTTGCACGACAGGTAATTGGAGGTTGACACCCGCTGTACCGCAGTCAAAATCTACCCATCTTGAGGGGTGGTGGGGAAATCCGTGGGGGTTCGAGTCCCCCCCCTCCCCGGGTCAACGGGGGGCCGGATCGTGGCGGTGATGGTAGAGGTAATCGGCCCCTTGGTAATAGGCGATCGCGTCGGTGACGTCCGCCTCCACAGGCCGGGACGGGGAGAGATGGTCGCCTGGGTTGGTCACTATGTACGACTCGACTCCCCGTTTAGGGGACAGGACCGTCAGCCTGTTGCCTCGCAAGAATGCGAGTTTCTGGTACGTGGAAAGGAAGGCCCGCTCCTCGGCCGGGGCAGTTTGAAGGATGTCTTTCCCGAGGAATTTTGTACGGTATCCAACGTTCAACAAGCCGAGGATCGTCGGTGCGATGTCGATCTGGCTGGCCATCGTGTCCACGCGCCGGGGCTGGAGGTGGGCCGGGGAATAAACGAACATCGGGATGTGGTACCTCTCCACGGGGAGTGCAACCTTCCCCGCGCTGCCCGCGCAATGGTCTGCGACGAAAACGAACACCGTGTCGGGGAACCACGGTTCCCTGCGCGCCTGGTCCAGAAACCTTCCGACGGCGAAATCCGCGTACTTGACTCCGCCTTCCCGCCCGGTGCCCGAGGGGATGTCGATCTTCCCTTGTGGGTATGTGAAGGGGCGGTGGTTGGACGTGGTCATCACGACGTGGAAGAACGGCCTGCCGGTCGCGTATGATTTCCCCGCTTCCCGGATCACCTTGACGAACAGGTCCTCGTCGCTGACCCCCCACGCGTTGGAGAATGAGACCTCCCCGCTCGAAAAATCTCCCCGGTCTACGACGGTGAATCCGTTCTCCGAGAAGAACGATTTCATGTTGTCGAAGTAGCTGTACCCCGCGTAGAGGAACCGGGTGTCGTACCCTTTTTCCCTCATCAACGTTCCCCAGGAGAACATGCCCGAGTTGTCGGGCCGCTTGACGATGGCGGTGCCCGGCAGCGGGGGCATCGACAGCGTTATCGCCTCCAGCCCGCGCACCGTGCGGGTTCCCGTGGCGTACAGACGGCGGAAGAATATCGAATCCACGGAAAGCCGGTCGAAGTTCGGAGTGAGCCCTTCCGAGTTTCCGAAGACGCCCAGGTATTCCGCGCTCAAGCTCTCTTCCACGACCAGGATCACGTTGTAGCGGTTTTCCGGACCTGCGGGGTGGACGTCTCGCACGATGCCGTGGAGGGGACTGGCCGAGCCGCTCCCCTCCGGGAGGAGACGGCGGAGCCTTTGGAATACATTTTCCTCGTTCCGCGTGAGGTAGAAACTGCCGTAATCCAGTTCGTTGTTGCGGAAGGCCGCGGCGAGATTGTAGATCCCGTTGGCTGACAGCTCGTTGGCGTAGTTGTTCCCGGAAATATGTGCCCAAGAGGCGTTGACGAACGCAAGGGAGACGACCGGGACCAGGAAGAGCCCGGCGCCGGCGGGAATGCGCTGCCGGAAGACGCTGGCGTAACGGTACGAGGCGGCGAGCGGTTCCCGGACGAGAAGAAGGAGAAGTCCCGCCAGGAGGAAGATGCAGCCGAATATCTTCTCCATCGGATACGATTCCCGGATGGTGCGCAACACCTCCTTGGTGTAGATGAGATAGTCGATGGCGATGAAGTTGAACCGGGTCCCGAACTCTTCGAAGAAGAAATATTCCGCTACAGCGTCAAA
>DATBLU010000039.1:0-9025 GCA_036555205.1 Candidatus Deferrimicrobiaceae bacterium | reverse complement strand
CGCGATTCGCGGACCCAGTCGTCCAGCATCAGGTCGTACTTCTTCCCGTGGCAGGCGACGCAGCTGTTGCGCTCCGCGGTCAGCTTCTTTTCGCCGGGGAACGAAACCCCCGACTCGCGGACATCGACCGATTTCGTGTGGCAGCCGTCGCAGGCGACCTGCGCGGAGAACATCCGGGACGGGGTGTCCGGGACCCCGCGGGCTCCCGCCCCCATGTACATCTCTTTCTGGTAGTTGTGGAGCCGCTTGTGGCAGGTTTCGCATTTGACCTCGAAGGTCTTCACGAGCTCGACCTCGCCGTGGCGGATAGGCTCGTGGCACTTGAAGCACTGGATCGCGTTGAAGGTTACGTGCGTCCTGTGGATCGCCAGCGGATCGCTCTTCTTTTCCAGCCGCCCCACGTGGCAGTCGTAGCAGTGGGTGTCGTTCACCCGCCCGTCGCCTTCGGCCACCCGGAGGTGGCACTGCTTGCACTGTACCCCGATCTTGAGATACGACTCGTGCGAGAACTGGAAGCCGCTGTGATCCACGGTCTTCGTCGGGGTGCCGTGGCATCCCGGGCAGCCGCCCAGCGCCTGCCCCTGGCTGATCCCCTTGAAGTGGCACAGGAAGCACACCTTCGTGTCGACGGCGATGTGCTCTCCCTGGACGATCGAATAATGGCAGGTCGTGCAGCGCAGCTTCTCGCCGCGCTTGAGCTTGCCCATGTGCTCCTGGTGGTCGAACGTGATGTTCGCGCCGAGCTTCGCCTTCCCCTTCTCGATCCGTCCCGCGTGGCACCCCGACGCCAGGCAGGCCGAGTCCTTGACGTTTGCGTGCGGCCGGGGATTGTACAGCCCGGTCCAGTATTTAAGCGTCGTAACAGTGATGAAGACGGGGGAGAAGGAGTGGCACTTGATGCAGGAGACATCTGCGTGCTTGGACGTTTTCCACTGCGCGTAGAACGGATCCATGTAGTGGCAGACCACGCACGATTTCGGGAAGTAGGCGGCGACGAAGAACGCCCCGTTGAAGACTATGCCGATCCCGAGGACGATGGCGCAAAGGGTCAGAAGCGGTTTTTTGTGCCGGTGGAGCGCATCCCAGGCGCGAGTGAAGAACTCCTTCATCGTTGGGTTACCTCCGCAGCCTGTTTCGCCCGCCTGGCCATTATCTCCTCATACTCGAGGGGGTGCTCCTCCTTGATCTCGTGCTCCGAAATCCTTCCGTGCCACCACATCAGGGTCCCGGGGAACCGATCGGGATTGAAATGAACGTTGTAGAAGTGCCAGATGACGATGGCAAGGGTGGCGAGAAGCGCCTCGTCGCTGTGCATCTCGTGGGCTATGTCCAGGGCGAACTTGGGCAGGTACTTGAGCACGATGGATTCCCCCCAGAGGAACGCCCCGGAGCCGATCATAATGATGCAGCCCCAGTAGACGGCCCAGTAGTCGAATTTCTCGATGTAGCTGAACCTGCCGAACTTCGGCTTTTCCTTCGCCTTTCCCAGGAAGTAGCGGATGTTCTGGACCGCGTCGCGCAGGTCCTTGGGCATCGGGATGAGCAGCACGAAGTCCCTGCGGCCGTCACGCGAAAAGATCGAATAAACGAGGTGGTGCAACATGAAGTAGACCAGCATCAGGGCGCCGATCCGGTGCACCAGGGTGGAGTTGTTTATCCCGCCCCACAGGTTGATGAAGAACCGGGAGAGGATGAAGTCGGGGAACTTGATCGGCATCCCCGTGATGATGAGGATGATGACCGAACTGAACATCACCATGTGCTGGAAGCGGAAGTTCCGGTTGAACCGCTCGAACGTCTCCCCCTCCTCGTGATGCTTCTCCTTCCGGCGCTCCTCGCGAAGCCGGCGCTCCTCGGCCCGCCTCTCGGCGGCCGTGCGGATCCGTTCCTCCCGCTCCATCTCGGCGCGCACCCGCTGCCGGATCTTTTCCCTTATCTCGTCGGCGCGGGCCGGATCGAGACCGCCCGTCTCGGCCGAGACGGCGGCGTCGATCTCCTTCTCCAAGTTCTCCTTCGAGAGACCCTTCTTCTCGTCCAAAGACATGCGTTCACTCCCCCGGATATTATCGATCCGCAAACCGGTCCCCTTGAATATCGGAGGGGCCTTCTACTTTTCTCCGCGAAGCCGCTTGCTCCGCCCGTACATGTCCAGAGCAATGTGGAAGATGAGGGCGAGCATCGTGCCGATGGTGAGGTATTTGAAGAAGGACGCCACGTAGTACACGATTCCCGCATCCTTCTTCTTGGCGTCTATGTGCATCTTCCCGACGGCGAAATTCGGGTTCGCCCCGGGGTGGCACTTGCCGCAGGTCTTAGGCACGTTCCTGGCGTTGACCGAAGACAGGGGGTCCGCCGCGGGGCGGATATCGTGCGTCCCGTGGCAGGAGGCGCAGTTGGCCACCGTCCGCGAGCCGAACTGGCTCGCCACGCCGTGGAACGACTCCTTGTAGGTCTCCACCTGTTCCGTCTCGATGCCGAACTTGCTCATGATGGACACCGAGCCGTGGCATTTGGAGCACTGCTCCGCCACGTGGGTCGCGTACACCGTGGACTTGGGGTCCGTATGGCCGTAGATCTTGTGCTCACCGTGGCACCCCGTGCAGGACGGCGCCTCCTTGATCCCCTTCGCGACCGCCACCCCGTGAATCGAGGTCTTGTACTGGGCGTAGATCTGGATGTGGCAGTGCCCGCACGTCTCGGCGACCTTGGCCTGCGATACCAGGGCCCCCTCGTTCTTGGCCTTGAGGATCGAGTGGCTGCCGTGGCAGTCCTGGCACAGCGGGGCCTTCGCGTTTCCGCGCGCGATCGCCTTCCCGTGGACGGAGTCGAAATACGCGAGGTAGCCGTCCGACTGCGGCGCCCCCTCGGCGTTCCCCTTGTAGTGGCAGTGGGTGCAGTTGACCCGGCGCGGGCGCTCCCTGTGCGGGATCTCGCTTATGTCGAAATGGCAGTCCACGCACGTCTTCTTCTCGTGGACCGAGCCCTTCAGGCTGTCGGCCGTCACGAACAGCTCCTGGATCTTCCCATCGACCAGGATTTTCCGGAACTCCGGCTTGCCGTGACACAGGGTGCACTTCTCCAGGGAGATCCGGGCCTCCGCCGGACCGGGCGGCACCGCCCCCCACGCCCCCAGGATCGCTGCGACGATCACCGCATAAAGCGCCTTCCCCTTCATATGACCCCTTCCCGCTTGAGTTTTTCGTATTCCAGGGGGTGTTCCCGGCGAAGCCATTCCGCATCGACCCTGCCGGTGAGCCACGCGTTGTTCATCGGGAAGACGGAAGGGTTGAGGTGCTCGTTGTAGATGTGCCAGAACAGCAGGATGACGAAAGCCAGCAGCCCCTGGTAGCCGTGAATTATCAGTGTGATGTCCAGCACTATCTTCGGGAGAAAGCGCATCGAGAAGGTCTCCGCCCAGAGGATGACCCCGGTCACCGATATAAGGAATATGCCGAGGGTCGCTCCCCAATACTGGAACTTTTCCTTGTAGCCGTACTTGCCCGCCTTGGGATACTCCTCGGCGGTCCCGAGATTGTACCTGATCGCCTGCAGGAAATCCGAGAAATCCCGCCGCCCGAGGAAGAACTCCCCGAGCTCCTTCTTCCCCTCCCGCGTGAACAGCATGTAGAAGGCGTGGAAGACCAGCTGGGCCATAAGGAGGGACGCCGCGGCGCGATGGATGAATCCCCGGTACAGGACTCCGCCTTCCAGGAGGATCAGGTTCCTCCCGAGCCAGTTCTCGTGGTACATGAGGGCGAACCCGGTAAGCGCCAGCACGAGCAGGGTTGCCATGAGCAGCGCGTGCTGGACCCGGAACATGAGGGACATGCGGACGACGGACACGGACTTCCCGGTCTCCCGGCTCATCGGCGTCATCCTTTGCCTCCCTCTTCCGCACGCTTGCGGCGGCGCCTGCCGTACAGCTCGAGCCCTACGTGCAGGACGAAAAGCATCACAAGCACGGAGATGAAGATCGTGTAGAAGATGCGCACCGCGAACACGCCCATCGCCTTCTGCGGGGTGACCTCGACGTGCATCGGCCCCTTGGCGAAGTTCGGCCCCGCGTTGGGGTGGCATTTCCCGCAGGTCGCGGGAAGGTTCGCCTTGTTCACGCGGGACGCCGGATCGTTCGAGGGGAGGATGTCATGGAACCCGTGGCACGATGCGCAGTTGGCCGCCTTGGTCATCCCGTACTCCAGGGCGATCCCGTGGAAGGAGTCCATGTATGTCGCGAACCGCTTCTTGGGCAGGGCGTACCTGCTCGATATCCCCTCCTTCTCGTGGCAGGCGGAGCAGGTCCTGGGTATGTTCTTGGTGAACACCGACGACGACGGATCGGTGATCTTCGTGATCCTGTGCTCCCCGTGGCAGTCGGTGCACACCGGCGATTCGGCTATCCCGCCGCGCATCCCCTTCCCGTGCACGCTGCCCTCGTACTGCTCGAGGATGCCCGAGTGGCACTTCCCGCACAGCGTCGGTATGTTCTGCCGGTGCGTGGCGGCGCGCGGCTGGTCTCCCGGAAGGATCGTGTGGTTGCCGTGGCAGTCCGAGCAGACTGCGGTCCCCAGGAGGCCCGATTTCTTCAGGGCCATGCCGTGAACGCTCTGCTCGTACGCCTCCATGACCTGCTGCCCGGGCAGACCGAACTTTTCCTCGATGGCGCGGTCCTTGTGGCACTTGAGGCACACGCCGACGATGTTCAGGCGGAACGTCCGCGACGCGGCGTCCTTGCTCTTGCGTATATCGTGCTTGCCGTGGCAGTCGGAACAATACGCGGCCTCGCGGGCCCCCTTGGCGTGCCCCTTGCCGTGCGTGCTCTGGGCGTACGACTTCTCGGCGTCCGGGTGGCATTTGCCGCAGCTGACACCGGAAAGCTTGCCGTGCGGGGATTTCGCATCGGCGTGGCACGTCGTGCATGCTCCCTTCCCGTGCACGGAATCCCTGTAGGCCGACCCGTCCACGTAGAGGGAAAGCGTTCCCCCGCCGGGCAGGGACTTTTCGATCGTCTTGTCTCCATGGCACTCCATGCACTCCCCGCCGGGGGCAGCCGCACCCGCGGTGCCCGGCAGCAGGAGCGTCGCTGCGGCCGTTGCTGCGAGGAGGAACAGCGTCCGCATCAGTTTCATGACTCCTCCGTTGCGACTCGTGTTGTCCCGGGCGCCGGGGCCTCCCCGCGCCTTTCCGCCGCCTCGATTTCCTCGAGTTCGAGCGGGTGCTCGTGCTCCATGTCGTGCCGCGAAAGCTTCCCGTCGAGCCATGTGAACGACAGCGGCGCGAAGTCGGGGTTCACCATCACGTAGTACAGGTGCCAGACTATGATCGCCAGGGTGGCCAGGATCGCCTCGTAGTAATGGACGATGGTGGCGACGTCCAGGCCCCACATCGGAATATGCTTGAGCGCGGAGTCCTGGAACCAGAGCAGGAACCCCGTGACGATCATGACGATCGAACCCCACACGAGCGCGAGGTACTCGGCCTTCTCGATGTAGCTGTAGCGGCCGAAGCGAGGCTTGTGTGACGACAGCCCCGCATAGTACTTGAGCATCCCGACGACGTCCAGCGCGTCCTGGAGGCGGGGCAACATGCGCGCGAACTGGTCACGTCCCCTCTCCGTGAAGATCACGTACAGCATGTGGTAGATGCAGGTCGCAACCATGAGCACGGCGGCCACCCGGTGCCCCATCCCCCTCAGCCAGACGTTCGCCGCATCGGAGAGTCCAGGGATGGACCACTTGAATTTCAGGGCGAAGCCGGTGACGACGAGCGTGAAGAACGTGGTGAGGGTAAGGATGTGCTGGATCCGCTCCGAGGCGTTCATGCGCTCGTAGCCGGGGTGCTCCCATTCCCTGCGCTTCCGGTATATCTCCTGCAGCTTCCGGACGTAGTCCGCGCCGTTGTGCAGCAGCATCCCGCCGATGACCACCACTATCATCCATATGTAGATCTTCTCCACCCAGAACTTGACCTGCCCCCCGACTCCCCCGGGCCCGACGTGTATGTTGCCCCGGGCGAAGTTTTCGGTGTCCACCGGATGGCACTTCCCGCATGTGACCTTGAGGTTCTTCGGATTGACGGTCGAGCGTGGATCGGAAGAAGGGAAGATCTCGTGGACGCCGTGGCAGGAGGAGCAGTTGGCTACCGTCTTGTCCCCAAGGCGCTGGGAGAGGCCGTGGAAGCTGTCCTGGTACCCCTTGACCTTTTCCGTTGAGATGCCGTACCGGCTGGACAGCTTCTCGGCTGCGTGGCACGAAGGGCACGTCTTCTGGGACACGGCCGCAAACGAGACGGAGGAGCCTGGATCGGACGCCTGCCGTATGTCGTGCTCCCCGTGGCATTCCGTGCAGCCAGGCGCGTCGGGGACGCCCCGGGCGAACGCCACTCCGTGCGCGCTGTCCCGGAAGATCGCGAAGACGCCGTAATGGCACTTGCCGCACGTTGCGGGGATGTTCGTCCGGAAGATGGGCGAGGCCGGGTCGAGCCGGTCCTTGAGGTCGTGCGCTCCGTGGCAGTCGGTGCAGGTCGCGGACTTGTTCAGCCCCTTCTCGACGATCGCCCGGTTGTGGATGCTTTTCTCGTACATGCGGGCCGCTCCGGGGATCGGTATGCCGGACCGCTCGGCAACCTCGCGGCTCCCGTGGCACCTTGTGCACGTCGTCGCCAGGTTCCGGAAATAGACGGGGGAGGTCGAAACCGATGATTTCGGGATCGCGTGCGCGCCGTGGCAGTCGGAGCACCGGGGCGCATCGGTCTTCGCGGCCTTGCCGGGCAATGCCACGTGCCTGCTCTTCCCGTAGACCGCCGCCGCCTCGGAATGGCAGCCCGAACAGTCGACGGGGGCGAGGCGCGCGTTGTGGGGAAGGTCCTTGATGTCCGCATGGCAGTCGGTGCAGGATAGATCCGCATGGACCGAGGCCTTGTACTTGACGGGGTCGACGTGAAGGGAGATCCCCGGGAAGGGGACCACGTTGCGGGGGACCTTCTCCGGCCCACCGGCTTTTACGTTGCCGGCCTTCTCCCCCGCCGACCATTCGAGGATCCCGGAATCGCCGTGGCAGTCGTGGCACTGCCCGTTGTCCAGGGCCCATGCCGCGGAACGGGGAGCGATTGCGAACAGGCAAAGCGCAAGGAAGACCACCGGTGCTGCGATGAGAATCTGGTCCCGGCGCAGGGGAGACATGGACGCCCCTTTCTTCATCCGGATATTTGGTATTTTTCGCCGCAAGCCGACAAACGATATCCGTTATGGCGATTGTCGACTGTATACATACTTCAACGCCGTGGGATAATCAAGCCGAAATTTACGGGAGCGCACGTTCCTTTTCCGACCGCGGGCCGATGACGGGGGGACATTTTCCCGATGGCGCCGGGAAAGCCCGCCGTCGAAAACCGGCATTCCAGCCGGAGGCGCTCGCCGCGTCAGATGCAATCATGAACGTGCGGAACGATCAGGGAGCGCCGGAAATGTATGGAAACGGCCCGGGGAAAGCACCGGCGCGGCATTTCGGCCTTCCCGGCCGAGCGGAGCGTTATACCAGCTTTATAAACAAGTGGTTCCAGATTGGCTCAATTGCGCGGTCCGGCGCATATTCAAAAGCGTTAATGTATAAACCCGGTTTTATTATCCTGAAAGTCTCGGTAAACGTGCCGGTTGGTAGAATTTTAATTTTTCCCTGCGTTTTTCTTGACAGGATATGACTGACACCATATCTTGTATGAGTGTTGCCGGAAGGCCACAATATAAGCTATCCTAACAAATGGACAGGGACTATTCCTTAAGGGGATTAACGTCCCGATGGAGCAGAAGATGGACCTGAACGTGCCCGCCCCTGTTGCTGCCCCGGTCAAGCTGCCGGAAACCGACGCGCGCGGCGCGGGGAAGGCGGTCGCCGAGTTCCCGCCCAAGGGCTGGGCCGAGCGTATGTTCAAGAAATACGGGCCGTTGCCGGTCTCCGATAACGCCAGGAAAGTGCTTGAACGGCGTTACTTAAGGAAAGATGTCAAGGGGGAAACCCTCGAAACGCCCGAGGAGATGGTCGCCCGGGTCGCATGCAACATAGCCGCGGCGGAAGGGTTCTATTACGGCGCCCTCCCCGAGGTCGTGCTGCAGTGGGCGGAATCGTTTTATGCCCTTATGACCCGCCTGGATTTCGTGCCCAACTCACCCACCCTCATGAACGCGGGACGCGAGCTGCAGCAGCTCTCGGCCTGCTTCGTGCTGCCAGTCGAAGACTCGATGGAGTCCATCTTCGAGGCGGTCAAGAACACCGCCCTAATCCACAAGAGCGGAGGGGGGACCGGGTTTTCCTTCTCGCGCCTGCGTCCGAAGCATGACGTCGTCAAGTCGACCAAGGGCATCTCTTCCGGCCCCATCTCCTTCATGACCGTTTTCGACGCCGCCACCGAGACCATCAAGCAGGGGGGCACGCGCAGGGGCGCCAACATGGGGATCCTGCGGGTCGACCACCCGGACATACTCGATTTCATCACATGCAAGACCAAGAACGACCGGCTCAACAACTTCAACATCTCCGTGGCGCTGACCGAGGAGTTCATGAAGGCCGTGGAGGCCGACGCCGAGTACCCACTGGTCAATCCCCACTCCGGGGAGATCGCCGCGCGGCTCAAGGCGCGCGAGGTTTTCGAGAAGATCGTGGACTCGGCGTGGCGCAACGGAGAGCCGGGCATCATCTTCATCGACCGGATAAACCGGGACAACCCCACGCCGAGGCTCGGGGCGATGGAGAGCACGAATCCGTGCGGCGAGCAGCCGCTTCTGCCCTACGAAAGCTGCAACCTGGGCTCGGTCAACCTTTCGAACATGATCCTGGGGGAGAACGGCGGCGCGAGGATCGATTACGAGAAGCTCAAGGCCGTGGTCCACGCGGCGGTCCGGTTCCTGGACAACGTAATCGACATGAACAATTACCCCCTGAACGAGATCCGCCAGATGACGATGGGGAACCGGAAGATCGGGCTGGGGGTCATGGGATTCGCCGACATGCTGATCAGGCTCGGCATCCCCTAC